>JBAPOI010000819.1:0-2520 GCA_049279555.1 Candidatus Sulfotelmatobacter sp. | reverse complement strand
GGTCGCGAAAGCCCAGGCCATTTACTACCAGATCGCTCCCCTAGTGCAAAAGAAAGATACCTTGCTGGTTCAGGAGGTCATGCAGGATGCGGTATGGGACAAGCTGTTGATTTCCGATGCCGCCTTCAACAGCCTCCTCTCGAGTGCGCGCAGTGGTGGCCTCGGCGTCCGGCATCGAGCAAAAAGCCCTTAATGTTTGCCCGGAGGTTTGTTTGGGTTGTAGTTCGAATTGGGGTCGAACATGGCGGGATTCAGATCCTGGTTGTAGCTGACGGAGTTGACGAAGCGTTCGTTCTGCATGTCTCCATTGTAGTAGCGGGTGAATCCGTAGGGGGTCATGACGCCCTGGATGGGGCGGTAGTTGTCGTAGATTTCTTCCTCGGTATTGCGTTCTTTGTCCACTGGGTCGCGCCAGACGTAGCGCTTCTTGAGGGGCAGATGGGTGTCCAGGTCAAAGTAAAGACTCACGGCTTCATCTTTCGAATTGATGAGCGTAACCTGCTGCGCGGGAAGGTTGCCGGCGAGGGCCTGGCCATCGTAGAAGAGCGCGACTGCGGGATCGTTGACCCAGACGCGCAGCATGGTCTCGAGTGAGAATCGGCGGCGGCGCAGATAGTCATCGAGATCCTTCTTCTCGATCGCGTGCGGACCTTTATAAGTGATTTCGTAGGCCTTGTCGCCGTTAAAAACAGTGGCCACGTCGCGCTCTTTCGTGACTTCGATCCGTTCTTTGTCGGGATATTCCATAAAACGCCAGAAGAGGACACCATTGCTGGTTGGGTGTCCGTGATGGAAGCTGTAGGTGCGGCCCTGCTGCTGCATGTTGCGGACATTCAGATAGGCCTGACCGCCCAAGGCTGCGATCGCCTGATCGATGAGATCCCGCGCCTTACGGGCATTTTCCTGATCATTTTGCGGAGCGGACGATTGCGGGGGGGAAGAAGCGGGCTGGGTGTTGGCAAGCGATCCTGAGGCTGGCGGCGTGCCAGTCTGGGCTCTGGCTGAAGGCTGGGCCAGGACGGAGATCGCCATTAGAACGATGAGGTACCGAAATTTCATTCAACCCATCAGTGAGATGCGCGAATACAAGATTGTAGCTGCTTGGGAGAGGTTGTGTGGAGCGGGCGCCCTCGCCCGCTTAATTGCTGGCAGGGAAAGTGAATCCATTTTGAAGGGGTTTCTAGACTCGTTTTTCTGGCAAGTCCAGTGCCGGGTCCAGCTGTTTCTCTCTTGGTTAGAGTTGGCGGCCAAGGGCGCCCGCGCCACACAACCATAACCCGTTTAGCCTACCAACACGGCTCCGCCGTTTACGTTGAAGATTTCACCGGTGATGAAGCCGGCGTGTTCGGTGCACAGAAAGAGGATGGGAGCGGCGATTTCGTCCGGCGTGCCCACACGGCCGAGGGGGATGGTGCGGCGAATCACGTCTCCGGTTTTCGGGTCATCGAGCGCAGGCCGCGACATATCAGTATCGACCCAGCCGGGGGCGACGCAGTTCACATAGATAGCATCCCGCGCGAGCTCTGAGGCCAGGCTTTTCGTAAGGCTGATGAGCGCGCCCTTACTGGCGGAGTAGTCGCAGTGAAAAGCTTCGCCGCGCTGGCCGCTGGTAGAGCTGATGAGCACGATGTGTCCGGCTGCGGAGCCGGTGCGGGTCTGCACCTTCATCTGCGCGACCGAGTGTTTGAGCAGGCCGAAGACAGCGTCGAGGTTGATGGAGAGAGTCGAGCGCCATTGCTCGTCGGTCATCTTGTCGATGGCGGCATCTTCGGCGGGCCACACGCCATGGTTGGCGACGAGAATATCGATGCGGCCAAAAAGTTTAACCGTCTCGGCGACAAGCGCACGAGCAGAGTCTGCGCTATCCAGGTTGCTGGCGACGGCGCGGCATTTGAGCTCTCCATATTCCTTCGCCAGGTTCTCTGCCTGGGTTCGAGCCTTCTGATAGCTGAAGACGACTTTCGCGCCAGCTGCCGCAAACATGCGAACCGTGGCCGCTCCGATTCCGCGCGAACCTCCTGTGATCAGAGCGACTTTGCCTGAGAGAGATAGAGGGATGGACATGCAAGACTAGTTTGGAGTTTTCGAAGGTAAGTTGCAAGTCACCAGGATAGTCGGTAGCCGCTTCGCAGTAAGAATGACGGAGCCATCATGTAAGATGGGCGACCTGGAGTTCAGAGCACGGGGCTCTTGGTGTGCTTAAAATCAGATGGGGAGGTCAGCATGAGGAGTCTCACACGAGTCGCGAGCGTGCTAGTGTTTTCAGCCATGATGATGTCCAGCGCATTGGCGAGTGCGCAGGCTGGTAAGATCACCGGCTTTGGCGGTGTGTTCATAAAGAGCGACAATCCAAAAGCGCTTCGCGCCTGGTATCAGGACGTTCTCGGAATCAAGCTGGAACCGTGGGGTGGTGCACTCTTGCGCTACGACATGGCCAACCACCCGCCTCATACGGTGTGGAACGCTTTCTCCGCGAAGAGTGACTATTTCGCGCCCTCGAGCAAAGACTTCATGTTGAAT
>JBAPOI010000818.1:0-20147 GCA_049279555.1 Candidatus Sulfotelmatobacter sp. | reverse complement strand
GCGATGAGGCCCAGTTTGCCGAACTCAAGACCCTCGGCGAGCTGACCACGAAAGCGTGGGAGCGCGACGTGCAGGTCATGATCGAAGGCCCCGGCCACGTTTCGATGGACAAGATCAAGGAGCAGGTCGAAAAAGAAGTCGAGCTTTGCTACGAGGCTCCGTTCTACACGCTGGGCCCGTTGGTCACCGATATTGCTCCGGGCTACGACCACATCACGTCGGCCATCGGCGCGGCGATGATCGGATGGTACGGCGCGGCCATGCTGTGCTATGTGACGCCGAAAGAGCACCTTGGCTTGCCGAACGAAAAAGACGTGAAAGACGGAATCATTGCCTACAAGATTTCCGCCCACGCCGCCGACATCGCCCGCGGACGCCCCGGCGCCCGCGACCGCGACGACGCCCTTAGCTACGCCCGTTACAAATTCGACTGGGAGAAGCAGTTCGCGCTCTCCCTCGACCCCGAAACCGCCCGCTCCATGCATGACGAAACCCTCCCCGACGACTACTACAAAGAGGCAGCCTTCTGCTCCATGTGCGGCCCCAAATTCTGCTCGATGAATTACTCGTCGAAAGTGGACGAGTACAACAAGCAGGTGCATGGGATCGAGAAGAAGGATTATTCGGAACTGGTCGAGCGGCTGGTGACGTTGAAGTAAAACACACACTTCGATCTACCCCAAAGCGAGGTCTATGGATCACCACGAGGCAGTCCGGAAATTTGAACATTTAATGTTGAAAGAGGCCGACCACGCACGCGAAGTAGCGACGGAACTGGAGGCCTTGGTGCCGATCCTGACGACCGAGAACTCCCGGCAACTCGCACAGTTGCAAATCAAGGCGAGCCACAAGCAAGCCAAAGAGTTTCGCGAATTGTCGGAGAAAGTCAAAGAGAAATAGTTAGTGACGATTAAGTAGCGACCGCCACAAATCACGTAGCCTCGGACGCATTCGTCCGGATTCCTGCGCCAGCCTAGGCTTTTCCAACCATCACGAGTTTCGCCCGCTGGCGGACGAATGCGTCCGCCGCTACGCGTTCCTGTTTGGGAAGAGCCCGCATGTTTCGCCTCGCTTTTCCGATAGCGTCTCCATCTTTGATGGCAGAATAATTCCCGCCGTGACCTTCTATCGTCGCAACCTGCCTCATCTTCAGCGTGACTACAAACCGCACTTCATCACATTCGTTACTAAATTCCGTCAGGAGTTGCCAGACTGGGCACGGGACATCACCTTCGGCTGCTGCCTGCACGACCACGGAATCAGATACTCGTTGCATGTCGCCGTCGTTATGCCCGACCATGTGCACCTGATTCTTACCCCTCTGATCGACCAGGAGCGTCGCCTCGTCATTTCACTCATCGAGATTATGAGAGCCATTAAGGGTGCTTCCGCGCGATCCATCAACCAACGCCTCCGACTACATGGCGCAATCTGGCAGGAGGAATCGTTCGATCATGTGCTGCGCTCGTCAGAAAATCTCGACGCCAAGATCGACTACATTCTCCAAAACCCAGTGCGAGCAGGCCTGGTGCAGGACTGGCAAATGTATCCCTGGGTATGGCGCAAACCTGCGGCAAATCCCTACGCTCCGCCGGAGAGCCGCCCGGCATAACAAATCACGTAGCCCCGGACGCATTCGTCCGGGGCAATTCGCGAATCGAACCCAGGCGGACGAATGCGTCCGCCACCACGCATTCGGATCAGGTGCCAACAAGCGACAGGTGCACGGGATTGAGAAGAAGGATTATTCGTAGGTAGTGGAGCGGCTGGTGACGATTAAGCAGCGGCTCGCTTACCGGGTCTCGCCTATTCAGGACATAGTACGCAGATAGGGGGATATCCGCATCGCGCGAAGATTCTCGGGCGCCAGCCCAGTGACTCCAGAGGTCTCCGCACCGATAGCACGGAGGTCCTCTAATAGGTCGATGTAGACGCGGAGGTGTAGCGTATCCCAGATTGACATCCAGTAACGAACTATGAGCGGATCCTCAATTGGAGACAGGCGAGTAACTTTGAAACCCGGACCAAAATCGAAGAACTTGGCGAACGGCGCTAGTGGCTCAGGTACGACTCCACCAGCCAAATCAACCGCTGTACCTACCCCATAGGGACTCTCCACAACCTTGCCTCGATCTTATGCTCGCAGACACGAGCGATTTTTTCTGCAATTATGGATAAGCTTGCCCAAGGAATCGGTACTGCCCACGGAGAATTTTCATAAGGCCCCAAACCCGGTATGGCTCCAGGCCCTCCCGCAACATCCAAGTACGGTATGAGTTCAGCTCTCAGTTTGGCTCTCACGCGCTCACGATGTGCCTTCTCTGTCTCCGACAATCCGACGGTGTCGAGACCCAACGAGCGAAGCACCTTGGAGGCCAGCCCAGAAACCGCTTCCTTCTTCGGGTCAATGCACAAGACAACTCGGATCAACAGATCCCTTTCAAGCCGTCCCAGCTCGCTATTACACCTCTGACAGCTCGGTGCGGTCCACCGCTGAACATTGCTAGGAGTCGTATCTGGATACCACGAAGCAGGAAAGCCATGATCATACGTGACGGTTTGGCTCGACCGAAGACAGTGTACGCACCGTCCTGTTGTAGAAGTTGCAATCATTTCTAACCGTGGCTAACCCCTTCTAGGATAATTTCCTCCTCCCTCAGCGGTTGGGTCAACATCTCAGCGGTAAACTTCCCGTCTGTGCCGAACGGCTTGAATGCGAATAGTATCGTCGGCCTCATTGGTGAAGCGCACGCGATAATCGCCGACTCGCAACCGCAGCTCGCCGGATTCACCTTTAAGTTCCTTTACGTCGCCGTCGCCAGTCTCGGCAAAGCGCTGGATCGCGGTGAAGATTCGCATTGCCGTCTTCCGGTCGATGCGGCGTACATCGGCGCGCGCGTCTTCAGACCAGTCGATTTTCTTCATTCTTAACAGTCACCACTATTTGCTTTTGAGATCGTCCGGAGAGAGGCCAAAATCGGCGAGAACTTCTTCGTGCGGAATTCCCTGCCCGCCGCGCTGCTTGAACCATGCCTTCGACTTGGCGACCGCTTTGCGCTCGTCCTCAGTCTCGGGTTCGTCGTCGACGGGAGCGTTCGCGATCGCGCGAGACACGGGATCGAGCAGGCTTTTCAGCATACCGATGGCCGCCGGTACTTGGCTGGGAGGTAACTGCTCAATCAGTTCGTGCGCGTGTTGCTTGTCAGCTGCCATAACAGGATTATTTTACACCGCAACGTTTGATCCTTACGCTTTACCGTTGCGCGGCTATCGAGTCCAGCCTACGAGCGGGACCGAGCTGCGGTTCCGGGAAAATTGAGCGCCTGCCAGAGTGGCGGTGCGAGGGGCCCCCACGACATGGGATCAGCTTTTGAAATCGGCTACGCCATCCCACACGAGTTGGACGGCGATGGCGAGAATCAGGAAGCCGAAAATCTTGTTAATGGCGCCGACCGCGCTGGGTCCAAGCCTTCGCACCAAAGGTCCGCCGAGCCAGAAGAACAGCAATACGGAAAGTGCAATACCCGCGATGCCAATCACCATACCGAGGTAGGAAGCGGCGCTATCGACGTGGGCCGCAAGAGCCATAACCACGCCGATCGCCCCGGGACCGGACATCAGCGGCATGGCGAGTGGGGTAAGCGAGATGTCTTCTTTGTCCTGGGCCTCGTGGGTTTCTTCGGGCGTGATGCGCGAGTGAGATGTGACCATCCCCCACGCCGTATTGGCGACGATCAGCCCGCCGGCAATCTTCAGGACAGGCAGCGAGATGCCGAAGAAATAAAGGACGAAACGGCCAAAGAATAGAAATGTAACCAGAATGACAAATACCCAAGCACCGGTCTTCAGTGCAGTGTTTCGGCGATCCTGCGCGGTCCAGGAAGATGTCATCGTGAAGAAAATCGGAATGCCGCCGAAAGGATCGACAATGGGAAACAGCGCGAGAAATGTGGCCGCCGCCGAATGCGGCAGCGTGCGCAGGAATTGCCCGAGGGCGTGAGTGGAAGTCATCCTTTATCGATATTCCTCAAGCGTCTTAGCCGCGCGCTCAAGCGCTGCCGCTAGAACCCCCAACTGCCGGCGCGTTCGGTCGGCGTCCCCTTTGTCGATGGCTTCGTTCACTCCCGGAATCACCACCGCGGCATATCCCGTGTATTCCCCGGGAGCATAGATGGAATGCCTAAACCACGGACGGTGCGGCAATCCCTCGGGTACCAACAGAGCCCGCTCGGCACTGCGCAACGCCTGATTTAATCGTGCCGCATCGCGCGGCGGGTTTTTCTGCTTCGACAGAATCTTTGCACCAGCGTCCTGGAAGTGTTTAGCCGCGGCATTTACCGCGCCGAAATCGAGAGCATGTTCGCCGAACTTGCTCTCCGCGCGCTTTCCCGCTGCCTCCAGGTACGCAGAAACTTCCTTGCCATATTCCTCGTAGTCATATGGGAGTATGTCGGCATCAGCCATGCGCAACGCCTCCAGGCCAAACACTCTGGCCATCTGCTGCTCGTAAACAAAATCCGGATCGCCGAACTTCTTGAACCACGCGAAATTATCGAAAACCGAGTGATACACGCCGTACGGCCCACTGGAAGTAACATCAGTCGACGGCACTCCAAGATGCTGCTGAAAAGCGCTGTAATCGGAGCCGCTACCTAAATCGCCCACCGGGACATCGGATTTAGTAGACGCTGCCGGAGTGCGGCGAAATTCGCCAATCGCTTCCGTCGGTGACTGCGTCGAAGCAGCGCCGGGCTGATCGGCTTTCTGCCACGCGTCGTAAACCGTGCCGCCCTTAGCACTGGGTACGGCTTTGGCGATGTCGCGCAAAAACTGCTTGAGGCTGGGTACCGCGGAGGCGCCAAACTTCGGCCCGGAAACAGCGACATCCATGTTGAAATAGGCGGGGGCATTGACCAGTTCGGGTTCATGCTGCTCCGCCCATTCGGTGGAGCCCATCAGGCCTTCTTCTTCACCGTCCCAACTGCAAAAAACCATTGTGCGTTTCGGCTTCCAACCAGACTTGAGCAACTCGCCAACCCCATGAACGCTTTCGAGCATGGCCGCCGTACCGCTGTTGGGGTCGACCGCGCCGTAAACCCAGGCGTCACGATGGTTGCCCGCAACCACCCACTCATCGGGCATATCGCTGCCGCGCACGCGGCCAATCACATCCCAGAGAGTGCGGTACTGATAATCCTGCTTCAAATGCATCTTCACGCGGACCGGTCCCGGCCCCACGTGGTAGGTGAAGGGCAACGATCCCTGCCACTCACGTGGCGAATCAGGACCGCCCAGATGCTGAAGAATGGGCAAGGCATCGTGATACGAAAGCGGGGTGACCGGAATCTTAGGCATCTGCGCGGACTGCTGCGGAGAAATGCGCTTGCCGTCGGGCAACGAGGGTAGCGAGGCAATTCCTGGGGTCGTGGGATCTCCAGGAAACTCGAACATGTATCCCACTGATCCGCGCTGCACGCCGGTATCCGGCCGCCACGGCCCATCAGGATACTTATCGCCGCGCCGCCAACCGTCGTCGAACGGATCGGAGTAAATAATCACTCCTGCAGCACCGTGCTCCTGCGCGATGAATTCCTTCACACCGCGAAAGTTCTGGCCGTAGCGGACCAGCACGATCTTGCCGCGCACATCGATCTTCAACTTCTCCAGCTTCTCGAAATCTTCGGGCGTGCCGTAGTTGGCATAAACCACGTCAGCCTCGGCATCTCCCGATGGGGACATGCCATTGAACGGCATCACCACGCGCGGATCGCTGTCATACGGATCGCCCTCAACGTGCTCGCGGGTTGGGCCATGCATTTCCACGCTAGCAGGGGCGGTGACATCCACGCTGATCTCCACGGGATAGTTGATCCACACTTTGTATTCAACGATTTCGGTGTCGAGTCCGGCGTCGCGAAACTTCTGCGCGACGTAGTCCGCCGTGGCTTTGTCTTCTGGCGTGCCCGCCATGTGTGGGGCTTGCGTCAGCGTGCGCAGGTGTTGTTCGGCCAGTTTGGGGTCAGGTATGGCAATAAAATGGGCTTCGGCGGCGTTTTCCGCAGAGGCGTCGCGGAAGCCGAAGATTCGCGTTGCCGCGCCGGGAGACTCTGGGGCGTGGCCGCTGACAGCAGGCAAGATAAACGCCAACAGGACAATTGAGCAAAGAAGCACTAATGAGAATAATTTCATGGCCCTTCCAGGTGGAAAGTAAGTAAGGTAGCACAGCGGGGTGCTAAGCTGAACGAATGAAGCGCGCGGGTAAGAAGTTTAAGCCTTTTAAGATTGCTGCAAAGGGCGGAAGCGGACTTAGTGACGTGAGCCGGAATCACGACTACTACTTGGCATCTCCCGACGCCACGGGTCCAGCGCTACCAGAGTTCAACGAACTTGGCCCGTCCCCACGATCTCGTACTTTGACGAAGTCAGTTCTGCCAGGGCGAAGGGGCCGCGGCAGTGCAGCTTCTGAGTGCTGATGCCCATCTCAGCGCCAAAGCCGAATTCGCCACCGTCAGTGAAGCGAGTCGAGGCGTTCCAATATACGGCGGCAGAATCTACTCCGCGCAGGAATTTCCGGGCATTTGCTTCGTTGCGCGTCACGATGGCTTCTGAATTCCTGGTGGAATAACGATTGATATGGGCGATCCCTTCGTCCACATTTGCCACGACTCGAACTGCTATGCACAGCCGCAGATATTCTTCGTTCCAGTCCTGTTCCGAAGCTGGGACGATGTTCAACCCAGACGCCAAACCCCGCGACGTCTCATCTCCCCGGACTTCTACCCCCGCATCGATCAACTTCTTCACGATGCGTGGAACATATTCGGCAGCGATCCGTTCATGCACCAGCAATTTCTCCGCCGCGTTGCACACGGAAGGCCGCTGCGTCTTCGCGTTGATCACGATTTGGTCGGCCATTTCGAAGTCGGCGGATTCGTCGACGAAGATGTGGCAGTTCCCTGCTCCGGTTTCGATCACAGGCACAATTGAATTCTCGGTGACGAATGCGATCAGCCCGGCGCCGCCGCGCGGAATGATCACGTCCACCAACCCACGGGCCTGAATGAGTTCGGTCACCGACTGCCGCGTGCTCGAATCGAGAAGTTCGACTGCACCTTCCGGAACTCCGGGCACCGCCGCAATAATTTCCACCAAACGCTGGTTGCTGTGCGCCGCTTCTTTGCCTCCGCGTAATACGATGGCGTTGCCGGTTTTGAGTGCGAGCACAGCCGTGTCGATGGTGACGTTAGGGCGCGACTCGTAGATGATTCCGATCACCCCGAGCGGCACGCGCACCTTACGGATGTGCAGACCGTTTGGGCGAGTCCACTCCTGAATCGTCCAGCCAATCGGATCGGCGAGCGCCGCGACGTCGCGCACTCCCTGTGCCATGTCTTTGATGCGCGCTGGCGTTAACAGCAAGCGGTCACGCATAGCACCTTGAAGACCGGATCCCTCATCATCCACGCGGTTCGCCGTAAGGATGGACGCGGCCTGCACTTCGATCGCACCTGCAATCGCATGAAGCAGCGCGTTTTTCTCCTCGGTGGAGAGCATGGCCAGTTTTGTCGATGCATCGCGCGCGCGCAGCAACTTCTCCTGCGTGGAAACCGAGTTTGCCATGGTAGTCGCCATCAATTTCGCCCCAGCTGTGGAGGAAAATAGGTCCCAATCCTACGCTCCATGGCTAACGTGATTCCCTGCGGATGCCGCCCGTTCACGATGGCGACGTGCACGCCCGCTTCGCTGGCCAGTTTCGCGGCGCGCAGCTTGGAAATCATTCCGCCGCGGCCCAAAGTGCTTTTGCCGTTGCACTGCGCCTCCAACGCTGGAGTCAGCTTGCGAACAACCCGCACCAGGCGCGGCTTTTTCTTTCCGTTTGGAGTCAGAAAACCATCCACATTGGTTAACAGCAGCAGCCAGTCAGCTTTCACGGCAGTGGCGAGGAGTGAACTCAGTTCGTCATTGTCGCCGAAAGCGCCCTCCAACTCGCGTACTGAGACGCTGTCGTTTTCATTCACAATCGGCACCACCCCTAGCGAGAGTAACTCAGCCAGCGCGTTCTGCAGGTTGCGGTAGCGAACCGGCGAAGTGAAGTCGTCGCTGGAGAGAAGAAGTTGTGCGACCACTTTCTTGCCGAAGAAAAGACGCTCGTAGGTATGCATCAGCTTGCTTTGTCCAACGGCCGCGCAGGCTTGCATGCCCGGTACATCGCTGGGACACTTGCGCAGCCCGAGGCCCGACATACCGGCGGCGATCGCGCCCGACGTAACGATCAGGTACTCGTTCTTGCTGAGATCGAATTGATCCACCATGGCACGCAGCAAATTGGCGTCGATCTGGCCGCCGGGAGCGATCAGGCTAGTGCCGACTTTTATGACGACCCTCATACGATTGAAACTTTCATTCTGCTTGATTGGAATGGTATCGCAATTAACGGGGAGGCTGTTTGCGCTTCTTGTTCCGGAGGCCGCGCGGCATGGGGCTCGGCGGGGAGAGACAACCCCTCTATCCTGCCGTTAGAATGGCTTTCTGGCAAGATGAAAGAACTTGCCGCTTTTAAGTCGATGCCAGCCACCAACGCCACCAGCCGATTCTCCGACCGGGTGCAAAATTACGTGCTCTACCGGCCGGGATATCCACAGGATGTGCTGCGCACTTTGAAGATGGAGTGCGGCCTCGTCCCCGGCCATGTTGTTGCCGATGTCGCGTCAGGCACAGGCATTTGGACTCGGATGCTGCTGGAGAATGGAAACCCGGTCGTGGGCGTCGAGCCGAATGCGGAGATGCGTGAAGCGGGGGAAGGTCTGCTCGCGGGATTTCCGAGGTTCACCAGCATTGCGGGAACTGCCGAGGCGACTACGCTGGCGGCTGAGAGCGTGGACTTCGTCACGGCAGCGCAGGCGGCGCACTGGTTTAATCGTGAACAGTCGCGGCGCGAATTTGTTCGCATTCTGAAGCCGGGCGGCTGGCTCGTATTGCTGTGGAACGAGCGTCTTACCGATTCGACGCCTTTCCTGCGGGACTACGAGCAGTTGCTGCTGACCTACGGCACCGACTATCAGGATATTCGCCACGAGCACACGACCGACGCGGTCAACGAATTCTTCGATCCGGAACCTTATCTGGAGCAGGAGTTCGAGATACGGCAAGAATTCGACTACTCCGGCATCGAAGGCCGTTTGCTGTCGTCGTCGTATGCACCAGGGCCCGAGCATCCTAGTTACGCGACAATGCTGAAAGAGTTGCGAGCTATTTTTGATAACCATGCAGTCGGGGGCCGGGCGACGTTCGAGTACAAGACGCGTTTGTACTTCGGCCGCTTGAAGCACAAATAGAATTGCCTTTCTACACTTGTCTTAATTTTCTGGAGAACCCTCGGAGAAAAATGCCCGACGAAAAGTCTTTCCACATGACGCCCGACGAATTCCGCCGCTACGGTCACGCAATGGTCGACTGGGTCGCCGACTACCAATCGCGCATCGAGTCGTTTCCCGTGCTTTCGCAGGTGAAACCGGGGGAGGTTCGGGCGTCGCTGCCCGCGAATCCTCCGGCGCAGGGCGAGCCATTCGACGCATTGCTGAAAGACGTCGAGACAGTGATTTTGCCGGGCGTGACGCACTGGCAGTCGCCGAATTTCTATGCGTACTTCAATTGCAACGCTTCCGGGCCTGCTATTCTCGGCGATCTTCTTTCATCCGGATTGGGCGTCCAGGGGATGCTGTGGTCAACCAGCCCGGCGTGCACGGAACTGGAAACACATGTGCTCGACTGGCTTGTGGGCATGCTTGGATTGCCGGAGAAATTTCTTTCGTCGAGCACCGGCGGCGGAGTGATTCAGGATACCGCCTCGAGCGTGGCGCTGTGCGCGCTGTTGGCTGGGCGCGAACGAGCCACCAACTACAGCAGCAATCGAGCGGGATGCGACGGCCGCATTGTGGCTTACACCTCCACGCAGACGCATTCGTCCCTGGAGAAGGCGGCCATGATCGCGGGCATCGGGTCTCAGAATCTGCGCGTGATTGAAGTCGACGAAAATTTCGCGATGCGCCCCGATGTTCTTGCTGCTCAAGTTGCGGAGGACAAACGTAACGGTTTCATTCCATGTTTCGTATGCGCCACGGTGGGAACCACATCTTCGAATGCGATGGACCCGATTCCGAAGATCGCACGCGTTTGCCGCGAGCACAATCTTTGGCTGCACGTGGACGCAGCCATGTCGGGCACGGCCGCGCTCTGCCCCGAGTTTCGGCATCTGCAGGATGGAGTCGAGTTTGCCGACAGCTACAACTTCAATCCGCATAAGTGGATGTTCACCAACTTCGACTGCAGCTGCTTCTGGGTCGCCGACCGCAAGGCGCTGATTCAGACACTGAGCGTGCTGCCGGAATACTTGCGCAACCGGGCCACGGAATCGGGAGCTGTGATCGACTATCGCGACTGGCACATTCCGCTGGGAAGGCGTTTTCGCTCGCTGAAATTGTGGTTCGTGATTCGCCACTATGGGGTGGAGGGCCTGCAGCATCACATCCGGCGGCACATTGAACTGGCTCAACAGTTCGCTAACTGGGTACGAAATGACGCTCGCTTCGAATTGGCCGCTGAACTGCCGCTAAATCTGGTCTGCTTCCGCCATGTCGGAGGGGACGAGGTGAATCAGACCATCATGGAGCGTCTGAACTGCAGTGGCGATTTGTTTCTGACGCACACCAAGCTGAATGGGAAGTTAACACTGCGCATGAGCATTGGCCAGACCAATACCGAAGCGCGGCATGTGGAACGGGCCTGGAAGAGGATTTGCGAAGAGGCAGAGAAGATCGCGGCTAGCGGATAAATAAATCGGGCGATCGAGCTTCGCTCGAAGGACAGCCAAGGGCGGCTGTCTCTACATTTGCTTTCTTCACATTTGCTCTCCCCAGCTTTACGGCACTAGAGTCACCGCAAGCAGTAGAACGTCCGGATTATCCGGCAACGTGACGCTTTCCACAGTCTTCGCCGAATTCAAAGCGAAGTGGTAGGCGTAGAGGTTGAAGGTGCGCTTGTCTTTGGTGCCATTGTCGAAATTCCGATACGCCATGGCTACGCCCTCGGATTCGTGGGAGAAATTTTGCGGGGTGAACCAGTCGCTGAGGCTTTGCATGAATTTTGAACTGGTGCCGTCGGTGTAGTTGACGGTGAGAGTTTGAGAGGCTTGATTTCCCTGCACGGCAGTGGCTAACAACATCAGCGTAGAGAATTGGCCAACGGGTAGAGAAAGCGATTGGCCGCTGCTGGCTATGGCGTCTAGCTCATTGGCTGGGCCGAAGTCGAACAACACACCGTTAAATACCCGCGACGGAGTCAACAGGTTGGCCGAGTAGGAATAACCCGTGCCATCGAGGCCTCCGGTGGTGTAGGTGGAACCGTCGGTGTAGATTCCGCTCAAGGTGAAGTCCGAAGATAGATCGACCGGCGTGCCCGTTCCGGTTGTACCTACGGCTCCGCTCACGGCTAAGGTGAGAGTCAGGGTTTGCGTGATGCTGCCTGAGGTACCGGTGACGGTTACTGTGGTGAATCCGGTGGTAGCCGTGGAACTACCTTTGAACGCTATTTTTTGTTCGTTCCCCTTAACTTCGATGGATGCTTTCACGCCTTTCGGCAGAGTCGACAAACTCAGAGTCACCGTGCCGTTGAAGCCGTTCAGGTCGGTGATTTTGATAACGGCATCGGCGGTCGAACTTTGGTTCAGGAAGAGGCTCGTCGGTCCTGAGAGCGTGAAGCCTGCGCCTCCGACTGCTGTGTTGATGGCGTTGGCGTATTGCGCCGCCAGGCCGTTCCCTACGAAGTCATCGTAGAGCCACATGAAGCCGCCGATGATGTCGCATTGGCTGTGCCAGCCGCTCATGATGCTTTCGACTTGGGCGGGAGTGTCGTCCTGATCCCAGAGGCCGGGGAAGACCGGAACTGTGCCAAAATTCCAACCGGAGCATGGACTGTTGCCGCTGCCTCCGGCGTAGGCCTGCAGGTGGACTCCATCGACTGTGCTGGGGAGTTTGGTGTTAATTTGAGAAACAAGGTTCGTCCAATAGCTGCTGTCGTCGAAGGCATCGGGCATCACGTGATAACCCAGCTTGCCGAGCATCACTGCGAACTGAACTGTGGTGGGCGAGTTAAAACTATTCTCGTCGTCGAAGTCGATGGCGTCGAGCACAGGGATGGCGGCTTTCAGAGCCTGAAAATCTTTGTAGAGAATGCTGGTGGGGCCGGTGCCTTGCGCTTTGACAAGAGCGGTGATGTCTTGCCAGTCCCCGACATTGGAGGAGCCGACGCTGAAGGTGATGCGCTTCACCGTGCCTTGCTTGAGTTGCGCCATTTCGGCGGGGAAATTGGGATAGGTCTGGTTGCCGACGTAGACTCCGCCAGAGGTTAGGGGGAACTCGCCGTTGAAATTCAAGTCGCCGGCGCTGTTGACCTCAACGCTCCAGACGATGGCTTCGGTGAATCCGGAGTTTTCGATCTCCGTGATGTTGGCTGAATTCTTGTAGAACGGGCCACCGCCGAAGATGCCGGTGTATCCAGTTTGGGCGGAAGCGCATACACCGCAAAATATCGACACTAGGAGAATAAAGATTGCAGCGACGGCATGATGGCAAGGGAGCAGCGACCGCATTTTGATGTGTTGCACGTTATCTCCTGGGTGGGTGGTCGTATTTATGGACACGCTTCGTATTTTCACTGCCGCTAAAACGGCGCGATGTCGTCCCGCAAAGTAGAGCGGATTATACACGTTCATAGGCCGGAGTCTTAGTATTGGCGCGGGGTTTGGGAGTGTGGGAGAAAATGTCCGCGTACCGGCTGATTCAAGCTGACGACTCTTCTTCAGTCCGCGGGCATGGGCGCGGGGCGCGCCACTACGGGATGCGCGTTCACGGAAGCACTCGATTCCACCGGAATTTCCATCCACTTGCGAACTTCCGGCAGAGCCTGGCGCATGGCCACTTCGCCAGCAGTGATGAGTTCTCCGGCGCGTTTGAAATCGTCGTAGGCGAAGCCGGCGACGTCGGGCTCGATGATGAGATCGGCCGGGTCTCGCCAGAGATGGCTCATCTGGTCCTGGGCGATTGCGAACGATTGTCCAATCACATCAAAGAGGTGCCGTGGGGCGCCGTTTTTGTTCCACTGGCCTTTGAGGTGCACGGCCAGCACGCGCTGGGCGCCCATCTCGCGCAGAGGCCGAGTGGGCACGGGATATGAGAGCATGCCATCGACCAGCCAGCGTCCGCGAATATTTACTGGCAAAAACATTCCGGGATAGGCGCAACTGGCCCGCACTGGATCGACGATCGAACCCGAATGAAACACGATGCCTTCGCCGCTGTTGAAGTCGGTCGCGGTTACGCCCAGAGGAATGCGCAATTCTTCGAAAGTCTTTACTTTTAAGATGCGGGCAAGAAATGACACCATGCGGTCGTTGGTGGCAAAACCGTAACGGGAGACCGTCCAGCGGGCGAAGGTGGTGAAACGCACCGAATGGGCAACCTTTTCTAATTCCTCGATGGAAAGGCCGCTGCAGTAGGCTGCACCGATCAGCGCACCCACGCTGGTGCCAGCTACGATGCAGATCGGAATTTCTTCTTCTTCGAGGACCTTCAGGACTCCGATATGCGCCATACCACGGGCGAAGCCGCCGCCCAGCGCGAGCCCGATTGCGGGAATCCGTGGCTCAACTCCGGCCGCCTTGCGGGATAGCTCCCGTCCAAAGGCCTGAACCGACCGGACGATCTTGCCAATACTCTTCACCGGAACCCCACGTCCCCGGTTTGCGGGAACTTCCCCCTACCGCCTACATACTAGGATGCCATGATTTCTGCGAAGGCTGCAGTCCACTTTGGTGCTATCGGGCATTACGGCAGAGCCGCAAACGTGTTACCGGCCGTTGCCCGCCGGTAGTAGGGGATGACTAACTCCTTCAATTTTGCTAAGTTGCGATTATGGTGCGTGAGATATCGGCGGGCGGGGTTGTAATCCGGAGGCGGGAGGATGCCTGGTGGATGGCGGCCATCGAACCGCCCGAAGACTCGGCCCGGACGGTGGCCGGGCCTTCCCCGCGTGCGGCCAAGTCGAAGACGGTGCTGGCGTTGCCGAAGGGCCTAGTCGATCCGGGCGAGAAGCCGCTTGAAACGGCGCTTCGGGAGGTTCAGGAGGAGACCGGAGTAACTGCAGAGCTGATCATTAAGCTGGCCGACATCAAGTATGTCTACACGCGGTCGTGGGGAGACGGGAGCCGAGTTTTCAAAATTGTGAGCTTCTACCTGATGCGCTACCGCTCGGGGTGCATTAACGAAATCTCACCAGCCATGCGAATTGAAGTCGCGCGAGCTCTTTGGGTACCTCTGCAAGACGCTCCGACGCTGCTCGCGTATAAGGGAGAGAAGCAAATGGCGAGGCGTGCTCTGGAATATGTGCAGAGCCATGCCGAACTCTGAGGCTGACAGACTGAGAATTCATCGTAAGCCTTTTTGTACCGCATAATGACTTCATGCCCCACAGCAAAGCGCGTCATCGATTGCGGGAGATCCCTCTTGGCTTTCCGCTTCGACTAACTTCCTCGATTCTTTGCCTATTTCTGTTCATGTCTCTGTTGGCGTTGCCCTCGGCGGCAAGAAACCGGCCTGCTCCCACACAAGAGCCAGGATATATTGAGGCCCTCGCCGTCGCCGATCACTTCTGGCAGGCGTGGCAGTCCGGCGACATCGGAAACGGTACGGCGCTACTTACGAGTCACTCCAAAGAAAAGGCGACGACGGATGTGCTGGAGAATTTTTTCGACGGCTCTCGTCTCTCCGCGTATGAAGTGGCTCGCGGCAAATTGATTAAGCGCGGGCGATATGAGTTCCCCGTGGTCTTTGTCAGCGCAAATGAGAAAGGCAGTCGCGCGCGACGCCGGTTCTCAAGTGTTGTGGTCGTCGATACGGGCCATAACGACTGGGCAGTCGACAAACTACCGTAGGAATACACTACTGAGTTGCCAATTGCGGATCCTTCCTATCGAGGCTCGATCATGAAGCGCATTCATAAAGTTGCCATCCTCGGCGCCGGAACCATGGGCGCCCGTATCGCCGCACATTTTGCCAATGCCGGCGTCCCGAGCTATCTGCTCGATATCGTTCCAGAGGATGTTGCGCCTGGAGCGCCATCGGCGGTGCGAAATAAGATCGCCGCCGCAGGTCTGGAGGCCGCGAAAAAATCGAAGCCTGCGGCTTTCATGGACGCTTCCCTGGCGCGTTTTGTTACCGTCGGTAATTTCGAAGATGATCTAAAAAAGCTGGCCGAGGTCGACTGGATTATCGAAGCTGTAGTCGAGAATCTCGAGATCAAACGAGCCCTTTTGCGCAACGTTGAAGCGATTCGCAAGCCCGGCACCATCATCACTACCAATACGAGCGGCCTGCCGGTGGGCAAAATTGCGGAGGGCTTCTCTGAGGACTTCAGGAAGGCGTGGTTCGGCACACATTTCTTCAATCCGCCCCGGTACATGCGTCTGCTGGAAATCATTCCTACGACCGAAGCCGACCGTGGCGTCATTGATGCCGTCTCGCATTTTTGCGATGTGAGCCTCGGCAAAGGAGTGGTGCTCGCTAAAGACACTCCCAATTTCATCGGCAACCGCATCGGTACTTTCTCCGTGTTGAACGTCATGCGGCTGATGCAGGAGATGGATCTCAGCATTGAAGATGTCGACGCTCTCACCGGACAGGCCGTTGGATGGCCAAAGTCAGCAACTTTCCGCACCATTGATCTGGTTGGCTTAGACATTCTGGGGCATGTGGTAAAGAACATGACGGCAAATGTCCAGGATGAACGCAGTGATCTGAGCTTGCCAGATTTCTACAAGCAGATGCTCGAACGTAAATGGCTGGGCGACAAAACCAAAGGCGGTTTCTACAAGAAGAACGTAGGGCGGGCGCCCTCGCCTGCCGAATCTGGCAAAGAAGACGAGCGCATGGCGCTCGATTGGAAGACGCTGGAATACGGTCCACGGCAGAAGCCGAAGTTTGCCGCGCTCGATATGGCGAAAAATATCGAAGACACAGGAGCGAGGCTGCGCATGTTGCTCGGCCTTGAAGGCAACGCGGCGAAGAAGGGCGACAAAGCGGGAGAGTTCTTGTGGGCGGCATTATCCGACCTGTGGACTTACTCTGCGAATCGCGTGCCTGAGATTTCCGATTCGATTGTCGAGATCGATCGCGCCATGCGGCTGGGCTTCAATTGGGAGCTTGGTCCGTTTGAATTGTGGGATGCGGCCGGAGTTGAAGCAACTGTCGTGCGGATGAAAAAAGAAGGCAAGCCGATCACTGCAAAAGTTGAACAGCTGATTGCATCAGGGAAGAAGTCCTGGTATCGGGACGATCCTCAGGCGGCTTCGGGGCGCGTTTATTTCGATCTTGCGGCCAACGAATACAGGCGCGTAGCCGTGCCAGCCGGGGTATGGTCGGTGACGGTCGCCAAGAAATCGAATGGCGTGGTGAGGAAGAATTCGGGCGCGTCGCTGGTCGATCTCGGCGACGGAGTGGGCTGCATCGAATTCCACTCAAAAATGAATTCGCTGGGCGCGGACATCGTTGGCTTCATTCTGCAAACCCTCAAGACCGGCGGCGCTGCAGACAATTTCGACGCCTTCGTCATGACCAACGACGCCACGAATTTCTCGGTGGGCGCCAATCTCATGCTGTTACTGATGAGCGTGCAGGAAGAAGAGTGGGACGATGTCGATCTCGCAATCCGGCAATTTCAGAATATGACGCAGGCTATCAAATTCTCGCCGAAGCCGGTGGTAGTTTCTGCGTTTGGATTATGTTTGGGAGGCGGAACGGAAATTTCTTTGCACGCCGCCGCGCGCCAGCCGCACGCTGAGCTTTACACGGGGTTGGTGGAAGTCGGCGTTGGGCTTCTTCCGGGCGGCGGAGGCTGCAAAGAGATGCTGCTTCGCGCTGTAGACGGAGCGGCCGCGGCGCGTGGCGGCAAGGTTTCCGGCGAGGCACTTGCCGGCTCCATCGAGATGCTTGAAGCGATCCGGCGAGCGTTTGAGACCATTGCGACGGCCAAAGTCGCCACGTCGGCTCCCGAGGCGCGCGGTCTTGGCTTTCTCGCGGAGAGCGATCGCATCACCATGAATCGTGAACGCATCCTTTCCGATGCCAAGGCTCGCGCGCTCGAACTGGTGCGTGCCGGCTATGAACCGCCCGTCCCGCGCACTGACATCCCGGCGCCCGGCGAGAGCCTTCTTGCCACGCTACGCATGGGCGTTCACATGATGCGGCAGGGCGACTACATCACGGACTACGAAACGAAGCTGGGAGGGAAAATCGCCGAGGTCCTGTGCGCCGGGAACGTCACGCCGGGGACTCCGGTAAGCGAGCAGTACATCCTGGATTTGGAGCGCGAGGGATTTAAGTCGCTGTGCGGCGAGAAGAAAACCCAGGAGAGAATTCAGTACACACTAAAGACAGGGAAGACGCTAAGGAATTGAAAATCGCCGAGGTCAGAATCAGGAGAACCGTTTCAGATTATCCCCTTGCGCGATATATACCACTAATATATACTTTCCATTGAGGCGTGTTCTAGGAATTGAGAATGCCGAAAACCAACATCGCCAAGCTCTTCCGGAATGGCCGCAGCCAGGCGGTGCGGCTGCCGCGAGAGTTTCGATTTGAGGGCAACCGAGTGCGCATCCGGCGCGTGGGTGAGGGCGTGCTCCTTGAGCCCATTATCCAGGACCCCACGGAATTCTTCCGCAAACTCGATGAATTGAATTCCGGGCCGTTCCCATCCCGTGGCAAACAGCCTGCAGCCACGAAGCGACCGGCCATTAGGTGAGCTACCTATTGGACACAAACGCTTGTATCGCGCTGATGAATGGGACACCAGCCGCCGTTCGCAACCGGTTTGAGCATGCGATCCGCGGGAGTCTTCAAGTTTATATTTCCTCGATCGTGGCCTTCGAACTTTGGTATGGAGTTGCCAAGAGCGCGCGCACCGAAGTGAACACCCGGCGACTCGAAATGCTGGTGGCCGGTGCGGTCATCGCGCTTCCGTTCGACAACGAGGATTCACGAGCGGCCGGATCGATCCGAGCAGTCCTGGAAGCCGCCGGCAACCCGATTGGCGCATACGACTACTTGATTGCCGGTCAGGCCTTGGCGCGTCAACTCACGCTGGTGACGGCCAACATCTCTGAGTTCTCCCGTGTGAAGGGGCTCAAGTGGCAGGACTGGGCGAAGCCGTAAAATCTCTGCCTGCGCTACAATCGGCGTTATGCGAACTTTTCTGCAAGCGATTCAGCCCATCCTTGGAATCCTGGTGCTGGGAAGCCTTCTCGGACTGACTACAGCCACAGCACAGCAGCCTGCGGCCCCAAAAGACGCTCCGCCCGACGTTCCGGACGCGATTCAGGTTCCGGCGGGCAATGAGGTTGTCCTTTACACGCATGCATCCGGATCTCAGATTTACACCTGCAAAGCAGGTGCCGACAGCAAGTTCGGTTGGACGCTCAAGGCTCCTGACGCCGAACTTCACGACCGGAAAGACAAAGTGATCGGACAACATGCGGCCGGTCCCAGCTGGAAGCTGAAGGATGGCAGCGAGGTTACAGGCAAAGCAATCGCACACGTCGATTCCCTGGACAGTGGATCAATTCCCTGGTTGCTGGTGAATGTTGTGAGTCATTCAGGCAACGGATTGCTCAGCAGCGTGACCGCAATTCAACGCGTCCACACACACGGCGGGCAGCCGCCGGCTGAAGGCTGCGATGCGTCGCACACCGACGCCGAAACCAAGAGCAGTTACACAGCCGACTATTACTTCTACGCGCCAGCCAAGTGAAGCTGCTCTATGAAACATTTGAAAAACTTAATTCGCTAAATCTCAGAATGATTACCGTAGAGAAAACTGCCGTCAGTAGAATTTCCACCGAGAACATTGAACAATGTTTCTCAGCGGAAAGGAATGCAGTGAAATATCTTGTTATCTACGAGCAGTCGGAATCGGGGTGGAGCGCCTATTCTCCCGATCTACCTGGTCTCGGAGCAGGGGCAAAGACTCTGGAGGAGACAAAGAAACTCATCCGCGAAACGATGGAGCTTCACCTCGAAGGCATGCGCCGACAAGGGAGTCCGCTTCCAGAGCCAAGCGAGGCAATTGAAATCATGAAGGTGAATGCCCATGCGTGAGGTCGTCATCGCCTCTTCCGTTCGCACGCCGGTGGGGCGCGCCTATAAAGGTGCGCTCCGCACGACCCGCCCTGATGAACTGGCGGCCATCGCCATCAAGGGCGCTCTGGAACGCGTGCCCCAACTCGATGCCGAAGAAATTGAGGACGTAATTCTTGGCTGCGCCATGCCCGAGGCCGAGCAAGGGATGAACGTTGCCCGCATTGCCGCGCTTCGCGCCGGGCTGCCGGTGGAGATATCGGCGCTCACCATCAACCGCTTCTGCTCGTCCGGGCTGCAGTCGATTGCCTTGGCAGCAGAACGCATTATGACCGGCGGGGCGGAAGTAATTGTCGCAGGTGGCACGGAGTCGATGACGATGATTCCAATGGGCGGCCACAAGATCTCGCCGAACCCCTGGCTAGTCGATCATTATCCAGACGCATATCTGAACATGGGTCTTACTGCCGAGCGCTTGGCGCTGCGCTTCAGCATCACGCGCGAGGCGGCGGACGAATTTTCCCTGCGTAGCCACCAGAAGGCACTGACAGCAATCCAGGCAGGAAAGTTCGACGACGAAGTTGTGCCCGTGCCGGTCAGCTTTACGACGCCGAACGGATCAAAGCCAAAGCGACAGGAGATTAGTTTCAAGATGGACGAGGGCCCGCGCGCCGACACTTCGCTGGAAGCTTTGCTCGCCTTGAAGCCCGCCTTTCACGTGAAAGGCACGGTGACGGCGGGCAATTCTTCGCAAATGTCCGATGGCGCGGCGGCCGCCATTGTCATGTCGGCTGAACGTGCGAAAGCGCTCGGGATCAAGCCGCTGGCGCGCTACGTTTCGTTCGCAACCGCTGGATACAAGCCCGAAGAAATGGGACTTGGCCCGATATTCGCGATTCCGAAGGCTTTAAAGATGGCGGGGCTGAAGCTTTCCGAGATCGATGTCATCGAGTTGAATGAAGC
>JBAPOI010000817.1:0-9402 GCA_049279555.1 Candidatus Sulfotelmatobacter sp. | reverse complement strand
TCTCAACACAGAAGCCCTTACGCTTTGGTGGAAATGTTCTGGTCACAATCATGACATGAGTAGTTTCGTACTGGCTCTGATACTTCTTTGCTTGCGATATAAACGCTTTGCCCCAATTGCCAGTGTTCTTACTCTCATAGATTATTCGGCCTACTATTTTGTCTTCGTGCTTTATCGCATGGAGAATATCGGCCCCCATCACTCCGCGCCCTATCCTTCTGATATCGTCGCGTTGGAAGGCATTCTGGAGCTCTAGAAGTAAATCCCGCTCTGCTTCAGAACCAAGTTCCTCGCCACTTTGTTTATCCATCTTGCGGGAAAGATCTTCTAGCTTTCCCTGAAGTCTTGCCTTTTCCGTTTCGTGCCGCAGTTTTTCTCTTTCTCTCTCCGCTTGAATTTTGTCCAGCTCGCCCTCATTTTCGCGGACAGCGATCCGAACTGCGTCGGCGACCTCTTTGCGGACACGACTGTCGAACGTCCTGCGCGCTTGCTCGACCTCTTTTCTCCCTCTTTCCTCAGCGATTGTTGCTCGTTTTTCAGTATCTAGAAGCTGCTTTCTCACGTTGCTTTCCGCTTCACGTCTAGCTTTGGCGGCCTCTTTCGCAAATCGGTCTGAATACTCCTTTTCTAATTGCTTCGAGTGGCGTTCTGCTGCTTGCTCGGCGCGAAGCGCTCGGCCACGCGCCGCGCGAAGCTCTCTCGCAACTTCCCGCTCGGCCTTCTGCCTAGCCTCTGTGCGGCTCGCGGTCAGACGGTCCTCGAAATCATCTTTAAGTTTCTTCCGCTCCGCGGTTACCAGCGGCAAGCTAAGTTTCTGCAACCCAGCTTGGAGTTTCGTTTTGCTGATCGCCTCAGGCAGGGACTGACCGCACAACGGGCATCGGCCGGCCATATTTCAACTCTCCTAACTATCCGGTTGTAGCTAGTTGGGCATACTCCCGAGTCTGGGGCAAGTTACTTATCTGATTCCGGAACGTAGGAAAAGCAAAAAAGCCGCCAGCCTTCGCTGACGGCTCAATGCTTGATTAGCTGAGTGCTGTCTAGCTATTCTCGTAGAGCAGCACGCCTTCAGTCTTCTCCGCGTCCACCGGACGGTAGAAGAGTTTGTTGTCTTCGAGGAAGACCTCGATAAATGCCGGACGCGTCGTGATCGTGCCTTGGATCAGCGCTTCCGACAGCGGGTCTTCGATATATTTCTGCAATGCCCTGCGCAGCGGACGAGCTCCGTAGGTGCGGTCGGTAAGGGTTTGGTTGAGAATCCACTTCTTGGCCTCATCCGCCACCGACACAGTGATCGACTTCTGCGCCAGGTTCGTATTGAGCTGCGTGACCATGAGCTCGAGAATCTGGATCAGGTCCGCCTCGCTCAGCGCCAGGAACAGAATGATCTCGTCAAGACGATTTAGGAATTCCGGATTGAAGGTGCGTTTTACCTCGCCCTTCACCAGTTCCTCGACCTTGCCCGAAACCATTTCGTCCTTGGTCGATTGAAAGCCAAAACCTTCGCGCTTCTGCAAATGCCGGGCCCCAATGTTCGAGGTCATGATCAAGATTGTGTTCTTGAAATCGACCGTGTTGCCGAGGCCGTCAGTCAGCTGGCCGTCTTCAAAGACCTGCAGCAGGATGTTAAATACATCGGGATGCGCCTTCTCGATTTCATCCAGCAGCACCACAGAATAGGGTGCACGCTTCACACGCTCGGTGAGCTGACCACCCTCTTCGTAGCCGACATAACCAGGAGGCGAACCGATAAGCTTCGAGACTGAGTGCTTCTCCATGAACTCCGACATATCGAAGCGGACGAGAGCCTTTTCGGTTCCGAACATGAACTGAGCAAGAGTGCGTGCCACTTCAGTCTTGCCGACGCCGGTTGGTCCGAGGAACAGGAACGAGCCAATCGGGCGGTTCGGACTCTTCAATCCGGCGCGTGAACGCCGGATCGCCCGAGCCAGCGCGCTGATCGATTTATCCTGCGAAATGATTCGCTTGTGCAACTCTTCTTCGATACGGAGAAGTTTTTGCGTTTCTTCTTCCTTGATCGAAGTGATGGGAACGCCGGTCCAGCGCGAAACCACATCTTCAATGTCTTCGCGGCCAACCACGCCGGTGGAAGATTCATCGAGATGGTATTTCTCGCGCAGCGCACGCAAATTCTCGCGCTCTTTGCGTTCTTCATCCGAGTAGAAGCGCGCTTTCTCGAACTCGTGGTTCGCAATCGCGTTCTCCATGCGGTGCACGATGAACTTGATACGCTTCTGAACCTCGGTGATTTCCTCGGGCTGCGAAGTCTGGCGCAGTTTTACCCGCGCACCCGCTTCGTCCACCAAATCGATTGCTTTATCGGGCAGGAAGCGATCGGGAATATAGCGGTTGGAATGCGAAACGGCGAAATTAATGGCGTCGTCGGTATAAGTGACGGCGTGGAACTTCTCATACCGGTCTTTGATACCGAACAGAACCTTCACGGCATCGGCTTCGTTGGGCGGCGGAACTTTCACCGCCTGGAAGCGGCGCTCGAGTGAGCGATCTTTCTCAATACTCTTACGATACTCACCCGGAGTGGTTGCGCCGATGCACTGAATCTCCCCGCGCGACAATGCGGGTTTCAGAATGTTCGCAGCATCGAGCGAACCTTCTGCCGACCCTGCGCCGACGAGAGTGTGCAGTTCATCAATGAAGATGACGGAGTTTTGTGACTCCATCAATTCCTTCATGATGGTCTTCAGCCGCTCTTCGAACTGGCCGCGATATTTCGTTCCGGCGACGATCAGGGAAAGATCGAGGGCGAGGATTCTCTTGTCCGCCAGAAATGACGGTACCTCGCCGTCGGCAATGCGCTGCGCCAGACCCTCGACGATGGCAGTCTTGCCCACGCCGGGTTCGCCAATCAGAACGGGATTGTTCTTGGTGCGGCGGCACAGAATCTGGATGACTCGCTCGAGTTCTCCGTCACGGCCCACCAACGGATCGAGCTGGCTATCCATTGCCGCTTGAGTCAGATCGCGCGAGAACTCGCTGAGCAGTGAGGACTCCCGCTGCCGCTGGGGTTGCGCTTTTTCCTGGCTGGTGCGGGCTAATTCTTCGCGAATAGCGGAAAGCCTTAACCCGCGCTCGTGCAGAATTTCCGCAGCGAAACACTTCTCTTCTCTCAGTAAACCCAAAAGAAGGTGTTCGGTGCCAATGTGCCGGTGCGATAATCTTTCCGCTTCTTCCGCGGCATAAGCGAGCACGCGCTTACACTCATTGCTCAGAGGAAGGTCCACGGAGGTGGAAACCTTTTCCCGAATGGTGGTGTGACCCTCGATTTGCTTACGAATGGATTCCACAGAGGCGTGCGAACGCAGGAATCGATTAGTGAGGGCTTTGTCTTCGCGCAGCAGTCCCAGCAGAAGGTGTTCCGTCTCTATATAAGGAGACCCGAACTGGCTTGCTTCATAGCGCGCAAAAAAGATGACGCGCCTGGCTTTCTCCGTATAGCGTTCAAACATAATGCCCTTCCCCCTAAAACTTTCTGGCCGAGAAGGTGCTGGTGCCCGCTCGGCCTCTACCGAAAACCCCGCCCATTAACGTTTCTGCGATGCGACCTGCTTGCCATGACTTTCTCATTATGCAATCAAACAGCCACCGAACCCAAGTACTCAAACGTTTTTCTAATGTTACTGAAGGAACCTGTTCAAATCTCTTCCGCCTGCCGACCGTCCTAAATTGTTGCACTTTTTCTAACTAATCTTGGTCTAACTAATTCTTGCTGCCTTCTGCTGCTATGCCGGTAACGACTCCGGCTTAATCTCTTCTACGCGTCCGCGTTCCAGCCGCATGACCCGGTTGCAGCGGCGCGCGAACGACAGATTATGGGTGCAAATGATGGAAGTGAGCTGGTGCTCGCGATGCAAGCGCGCGATCAGCGTGAAAACCGCCTCCGCCGTCTGCCCATCGAGATCGCCGGTAGGCTCGTCGGCCAACAGCAATTTCGGACCAGTGATGAGAGCCCGCGCAAGAGCCACCCGCTGCTGCTCCCCGCCAGAAAGCTCACCCGACCGGTGATGCGCACGTTGCTCCAAGCCAACTTCGCGCAACCAGCGTAAAGCCTCCGGCTCTGCCTCGGTCCAGTTCCGCCCACGCAGCAGGAGAGGCATCGCCACGTTTTCTGCCGCCGTAAACTCTGGCAGCAGATAGTGAAATTGCCAGACGAAGCCCGCATCGCGATTGCGAAATTCCGCTGCCTCGTCCGCCGACAAAGAGTTTAGCTTCAGTTGGGCGCAGTATACGTCACCTGCGGAAGCATGATCAAGAGCGCTGAGTATGTGCAACAAGGTACTCTTGCCCGCTCCTGACTCTCCGATGATCGCCAGCATCTCGCCACGCTTCACTTCGAACGATAAATTCTCAAAGAGCACAAGGTCCGATTCGCCGGACCGGAAAACCTTCTTTAATCCTCGCACCCGCAGCAGAACATCTTGTCCCACAGTATATTCTGCCACTTGATCCATTAGATGCACGACGCCTCCGCTACGGTACATCCGGTGCCCGCTTTAGCTGGACCGGAACGCAAACAGTAGAGGCGGCCATCTTCGCACAGTAGGCCTGTGGAATCCCATGGCACGTTTGAACCATACGGAGCGCGAAGATGGCGAACGGCGGATAAGCGCTTCGGTGCGGCTCAAAAAATCTGTCCTATCGCACTTTACGCGACCCTTCGTTCAGCGGATGTGACCCGCAATCACGCCACCCTGCGAGGATATTGCTCTTGGAAGCGCTCATCGCGCTTCGGTGAGCTAGACTTCGACTTTGCTCTCTTTTCCGCCAGCAAGTTCCTGCAAAGACTCGTGATAGGGGGCGCGGGCGAGTCCGTGCTCGGTAATAATCGCGGCGATATATTTTGCCGGTGTCACGTCGAATGCCGGATTCTCGACCGACACGCCATCCGGCACCATCTGCTTGCCTCCGATGTGCGTGACTTCTCGTGGATTCCGCTGCTCGATCGGAATTTGGCTGCCGTCCGGGCAAGCGAAGTCGATGGTGGAGATGGGAGCGGCCACGTAAAACGGAATCCCATGCTCTTTGGCCAAGACGGCGACCGAGTAGGTTCCAATTTTATTGGCCACATCACCGTTTGCGGCGATGCGGTCGGCACCAACGACGATGGCCCCGATCTTACCCTGGCTCATCATGGCACCGGCCATGTTGTCGGAAATAACAGTGGTTGGAATGCCGTCTTTCATTAATTCCCACGCGGTGAGGCGCGAACCCTGCAGAAAAGGACGGGTTTCATCGGCGTAGACGTGGATGTTCTTCCCTTGCTCAACCGCCGCGCGGATTACGCCCAGGGCGGTGCCGTAGCCGGCCGTCGCGAGGGCGCCGGTGTTGCAGTGGGTCAGCACGCCGCCCTGGCTCGGCATTAATGTGGCGCCGTGGCGACCCATCGCCCGGTTGGCCGCAATGTCCTCGGCGTGCATGCGCTTGGATTCTTCGGTGAGTTCCTGCTTGATCTGCGCGATGGGCCGAATACGGATCTTCTCGAACTTGTCTTGCATGCGGCGGATCGCCCAGAAAAGATTGACCGCCGTGGGCCGCGTCTTGGCGAGCACGTCGCACATGTGGTCGAGCTCTCGCTTGAGTTCACCAACGGTCTCGGCCTTCGAGTCATTCACTCCGAGCGCAATACCCATGGCCGCGGCCACGCCAATGGCTGGCGCTCCACGCACCACCATGTTTCGGATCACATCTGCGATCTGATCGTAGGTCTTGCAAGTAACGTAGGTTTCTTCCGTTGGCAGCTTCGTCTGGTCGAGGAAGCGCACGCCGTTTTCGGTCCACTCGATACTTCGGATCATAAGAGTTTGGATTATATGGGAAAAATTCGTGAACGCTACACGCGATGCGCGGCACAACGGTTTCCCGGAATATTTGTGACCGCCGGCCGGCCGCAGAGTTCGCAACTGGCAGCAACTGCAAAAACTGACGGAACCGTATCGTCCGTCTGCAGAATGTGTTCGGCGCGCACATCGCTCGCCGTGAAGATGGAAACGAACGGCGCCGGCGCCGCGGTCTTCTCTACGTTTGGCCTTCCTTTCGCTTCTTCGCGCTCCACCAGACACATTACCCCGACAACTTCAAAGCTAAATTCACGCGCGGCCTCAATGGCCTGCACGGTTGAGGCGCCGGTGGTGCAAACGTCATCGACAATCACGACTCGCGCACCTTTGACACGATAGCCCTCGATCCGCTGCCCGGTTCCGTGTTGCTTCTCGGCCTTGCGCACCAAGAATCCGTGCAGCTCGCCGCTCACCACCGAGACCGCCACCACAACCGGATCCGCGCCCATGGTGAGGCCGCCAATAGCCTGTGGCCTCCAGCCGCGCTCGCGGATTTCATCGAAGAAAACTTCGCCGGTGAGGCGCGAGCCCTTGGCGTCAAGAGTCGTGGTGCGGCAGTCGATGTAATAGTCGCTGATCCCGCCAGAAGAAAGCTTAAACTCGCCCAGACGGAAAGACTTACAGGCGAGCAGGCGCAGCAGGTCTGAGCGCGAAGTCTTCATGAAATCTTACGATATCAAATTTACGGGATTGGCGAGAATTGGTCGCGGTGCAATCACGGATCTACCACTGCTTGGGCCCAGTTTGGCGTGATAACCTTGAATATTCTCCCTACAATGACGCATCGAGGTATGAAATTGCAGAGTGCGCGAAGATTTTTTTTCTTCTCTCTTCTTGGCTTCCTACTCATCATCTTATCCAACTCGGCGCTGCCGACGCGGGCGTTCGCCGAGGGTACGCGGACGTGGGAACAATCGAAATTCGACGAACTTACCAAGGGCACCGCTGCCGGAGTGGCGATTCAAAGCACCGGCGGCTTGGAACTCGCGCCCACGTTCAAAAATCTATACGCCACGCCTTCCACTTACATCTGGGCGATTGCGGCCGACGATGACGGCAACGTATACGTGGCGGCAGGCGCGCCGGCCAGGGTTTATCGAATTGCGCCCGATGGCAAGGCGTCGATTATCTTTGAGCCGAAAGAACTGCAGGTGCAAGCGCTGAAGGCCGGGCCCGGCGGCACAATCTTTGCGGCCACCGCTCCGGACGGAAAAGTTTACAAGCTTAAACAGCAGTCTGCCGGAAAATCGAAGGCGGCGAAAACAGAGCCAAATTCCGCAGCAGCTTCCGAGAACAATTCCAAGCCTGCCGTCGATCCTTCGTGGACCTCCTCTGTCTATTTCGAGCCGGGAACGAAATATATCTGGGATCTGGCTCTCGACAAGGCCGGCAATCTTTATGTGGCAACGGGCGATCACGGCGAAATTTTTCGGGTTACTTCGAAAGGTGAACACTCGGTCTTTTTCAAGAGCGATGAAACTCACATTCGTGTCTTGGTCTTTGATGCGAAGGAAAATCTGATCGCGGGCTCGGACGGCAGTGGACTTATCTACCGTATTTCTTCCGCGGGCGAAGGCTTTGTGTTGTACAGTGCGCCCAAGAAAGAGATCACCGCGCTCGCCCTCGACCGCTCCGGCAACATTTACGCCGCGGCGGTCGGAGAAAAACGCGGAGGCGGTTCGAATTCGGGTGCGGTGGCCGCGCTGATCACGATGGGAGGCAATGCGCCGCTGGGCGCATCCGCTCCGCAAGTTCCGGGCATGACGATTACGCCCGCTCCAGGGGCACCTCCAACTACGGGAGTGTTCCCCTTCCCCGGCGGCGGTGTGAGCAGTGGCTCCGAAGTCTATCGCATCGCGCCCGACGGTTCCCCCACAAAGGTGTGGACGTCGCACGAAGACATCGTGTATGCCCTGGCGTTTGACCCACAAGTCCGCCTGCTGGCGGGCACTGGGAATCGCGGACATATTTTTGCCGTCACCGGTTCCGACGATTTTTCCGATCTGCTCAAGGCTCCCGTTTCGCAGGTAACGGCGTTCGCCAAAGCTCCGGGCGGCGGTTTGTACGCCGCGACCAGCAACCTGGGGAAAGTGTTTGTCCTCGGACCTGGGCCGGAATCCGAGGGCACGTACGAGAGCGATGTGTTCGATGCGAGACTGTTCTCGCGCTGGGGCCGCGCCGAGTTTCGCGGCGCGGGGAACGTTGAACTCTATACGCGCAGCGGAAACGTGGACAATCCCGACCGCAATTGGTCAGCATGGAAGAAGATCGATCTATCCAAGGACGCGGAAACAGGAGTTCCAGCGGCGCGCTATGCGCAGTGGAAAGCTGTGCTCCATGCGGGAAGCACCGCGCCGCACGTCGACAGTGTCGTGCTCAATTATCTTCCGAAGAATGCCGCTCCTGAGATCGACGACGTCACGGTGCAAGTAGGAGTGAAATATCAGCCTGCGACGAAAACATCGGGAACGAGTATGAGTAGTGGATCGGACATGAGCATGTCCTCGGGCACTCACTACGATGCGTCGCCTACGAGTTCGCATGATCGAGATTCCATTGGGGTGCGATGGAACGCACACGATGAGAACGACGACCAACTGGTCTACTCCCTCTATTACCGGGGTGACGGCGAAAGCCGTTGGCTGTTGCTGAAAGACGATCTGACCGACAAAGCCTACTCGTTCGACGCCAGTTTGTTGCCGGACGGCGGCTACACCATCAAGGTGGTCGCTTCCGACTCGCCTTCGCATTCGCCCGGCGCGTCGTTGACTGCGTCGAAGGAGAGCCGCCGGTTTGAGGTCGACACCACGCCTCCACGCATCGAGAATCTAGCAGCGGTGGTCGAGGGCGGACAGATTCACGTTAGCTTCCGCGCCGGCGATGGTTTCTCCCCGATCAAGCGGGCGGAATATTCAGTGGATGCGGGTGATTGGACGTATGTCGAGCCAGTCGGACAGCTCTCTGACGCAAAGACGGAGAACTACGATTTCAAAATCACGCCAGAAGCCGCGAAAGACGGTGTTGCTTCCTCTGAGCATGTGGTCGTGGTGCGAGTTTATGACCGCTACGACAATATGGGTGCTGCCAAAATCATTTTGCGCAGCAAGTGATCTTACCCCTGAGATTTCCACGAGAGAAGATCGCGCTGGAGCATTTCTTCCAGCTCTTCGACCTCCGGTCGAAGTTTTTTGTATAGCCACTTCAAGACGTCTTCAGACACGGGTGGAAAAGGCGGTCCTCCGCCCAGCGCCAGTTTTCGCAGCGGCGTGCGTTTTATGGCGACAACCAATCGATCGAGCCGCCGGGCTTTTAACCATTCGGCCACTACCATCGCGCTCCGCGTTCGAAAGTAGCTCCTGGGGCGAGTCATGGGTTTCGAGCCGTGCAGGAACTCGTATTGCGACGGTTTAAGTACGAAGCGGGAGATTCCGATAAAATCCCCCACGGAATCCGCAAACGATTGTGGATGTTCACAGAGATCGTCGTAGATGCCCACCATGACGTTCCCGGCGCCGAAGTGCTGTTG
>JBAPOI010000816.1:0-6762 GCA_049279555.1 Candidatus Sulfotelmatobacter sp. | reverse complement strand
GCCGAAAACTTGGCGAAGGCATGTTGAATTGCGTAGTATCCTGAGTTGCCTGCGGAGAGGTTTGCGAGGACTCCAGAACTGAACTGGAACGACGATAGGAGAGATATGCCAGACGAAGCTCAGGAATTGCGTGAAGCCGCCGAGAAAGCCAGGGAAGATCATTCTTTGGCTGCGGTTTCGTTAACCATGGCAGTGCTGGCGGTATTCGTAGCGGTGGCGTCGTTGCTGGGGCACCGAGCTCACACAGAGGAAGTTGTGTTGCAGGCGAAGTCGTCCGACCAGTGGGCCTATTATCAGGCAAAGAACATTCGCGAGCATGAGGACACGTTAGTCGGCGACTTGGCGGCAGTGATGGCTACCAACAACGCTGCCGGGGTTGGCACGCTGCGCGAGAAATACGGAAAGGAAGCAGAGCGATACAAGAGCGAAAAGAAAGACATTGAAGACAAGGCGCGCGAACTGGAAGCGGAAGTCGCCATGGAACGACGCCGTGCCGACCGCTATGACCTTGCCGAGGTGTTTTTAGAAATAGGCCTGGTAGTGACATCGATCACGCTGCTCTCAGGGAGGCGGATATTCTGGCACCTGGGAATGGTGCTGGCGGTCGTGGGCGTGGTGGTGGCGGTCATGGGAGCACTCGTGCATTGAGAAATGGTGACCTGAGAAACGCTGGCGCGGCATTCCACAGGTAGCGGAGCGGGACTTAGAGTCGACGCAAGAGACTAGGCGACCACAGACGACATGTCGGCAATCGTGCCGGACACTCGGCGGCAATGCCCATTCAAATTCCCGTCTCTAATAGAAGGAATTGGAACAAAACACTGAAATCCCGTCTGGTATTCGGCATGCACGGCTAGCAAGAAGGTTTTTGGCGGAGCCCCCCTGATGCTAAGCCACTGTGCAAATCCGCTATGCTCGACACCGTTTGTGCGACTTCGAGAGGGCAAGCTATTTCTAGTGGAGACCGAGTCCGGAGCTCCTGCGGAAAAACTTAGGGCGCGGTTGTCGAAAAGTCAGTCTTTCCAGCTAGTGCTCAACGAATCTACCAGGAAACCTCACGTGTCCCCTCCTATGCGGAAGCCGCCTCAGCGGGTGGATCGGTACTGGCTGTGTAAGCGGTGTTCCACTCTCTGGACTGTGACTCAGAACGAAGATCGCAGCATCGTTTTAATTCCGTTGACGGAACCTGCGAATCGCAAAATCGCGGCAAGACCGAAGTACGGAGAAACTGCGTAAGAGCCAACTGCTGATATCCAGGATCGTATGGCACGGGATGTCGGATTAGTTTGTCCGAATTGCTAGCTTCGTTTGGGTACCCTGCGTCGGCAGACCAACTCGTGCGGTTTTCGTTCTGCTATAATCAAGCCGTTTCGTGACGCTGTTTCAAGTACTGTGCGGAAGTGGTGGAACTGGCAGACACACCATCTTGAGGGGGTGGCGCCGAAAGGCGTGGGGGTTCAAATCCCCCCTTCCGCACCAAAAACCCCAGAGAGTGCACCACCTCTGAAAATTTCCTCCACTGGCCCGCGTTTCTCAGACTGATCAAATGCCCGGCAAACTTCCTCCCAAGCCGACTTCCCGTTACTAATCGGTGGCATCTTGTTTGCTTCTGGGTGGCCGACAATGCAATCAGGACATCAAATCCAACCTGACCTGCTTAACGAGCCTGAGGGCTACCAGACATAGGTTCCTACGGACTCCGGCGGTAACGTGGTCTGGAAGAATCTATCGTGGTACTTCACCGCGAAGGGCTTCGCGAAATTTGCGGTATTCGAAACCACCAGCACCGTATTGTGCTGGGGAGTAAGAAAGGCGACGCTCGCCAACTGCTCCATCTCGCTCGACGCTACTCGCACCGAGCCCGGGGGCACAAACTGCGAGAAGTGCTCAAGTACATAATAAGCAACATTTTTGGTAACAGAATCGCCAGCCAGCGTGATGGCCCCGGAACAGCCTGTGCATCCCCCATTGTTAGTATGCGGCCCGTTCTCCGGATCAGCCGCCAAATTCCACAGCAGCACGTTTCGGCACCAGTTTCGCGTTGCGCCGATCATCACGCGCCTTACCGGCTCGGCAATTCCAAGCGGTCCGGAGCGCCCCTCGGTCACCGATTGCTCCGTCAGATACAAGTTCTTTTTCGGATACGCATCGTGCACCTGCATCAGCAAACTTGCGTCACCCCCGTAAAGATGAAATGCCGTTCCATCCACATACTTGCTCGCGGCAGGATCTCCCAGAATCGACAGCGAATAGGACAAGACATCCGGGTTGTGATCGTAGAGCAGAATCCTCGTCCGGATCCCCGCCTTCTCAAACGCAGGCCCAAGATCTTTCGCGATGAACGTGTCCTGTTCCTGCGTAAACATCGCCATGCTGGGCGTGTTCTTCGGATTCAACGGCTCATTCTCGACCGTGATCGCGTCAATCGCGATCCCTTCGGCGCGCATCCCCTCGATGTACTTCACGAAATACTTCGCGAACGCTCCGTAATATTCAGGCTTGAGCTCGCCGCCCTTCACGTCGTTGTTCGTTTTCATCCACGCCGGAGCAGACCACGGTGATCCCAGGATCTTGATCTCCGGCCGAATTGCCAGGATCTCCTTCAGCACGGGAATCACATCCACGCGATCTGGTCCCAAGTTAAACTTCGCCATCTCCACATCGGTCTCGCCCGGCGGCAGATCATCGTACGAATACACACGCTCATTCATATCGGAAGAACCAATGCTCACGCGCAGGTAGCTCACTCCGATTCCATAGTCGCCGGTGGTAAACAGTTCCTTCAGCAGGGCAGCCCGTTGCGCAGTACCCATGCGCATCAATAGCTGTGCGCTCCCTCCGGTCAGCGCAAATCCAAAGCCGTCGATTGACTGGAAATGCTGCGCATCGTTCACAGTAATCATCGATAACTGATCCGTCTCCGAAGAAAAGTGCAGCTCGGTCGCTTGTGGCGCAACTAGAGCAGTTCGGTCGGGTGTTGTCAGCCACATCCGCGCTGCACGCTCTTGCTGCGCGTTCAACAACAACGAGAACAGCAAGGCACAAGACGAACATATGAGCATTTTCAGCTTCATGAAGCCTCCGATTTACGAACGCCGAGGTCATTGGAAGGATAAAAGATTCTGCGTGAACTGTGCGCCTGTCAACCTTTGTGGGAGGTACAGAACGAGGGGTTCCCCTCACACTACCTATATTACTTCCCTATCTGTGAAGGCAATGGCGCGCCTAGGAGTTGCACCAGGCCATTCGGACCGCAGCAGGCCTTTTCTAGTTTTTGCAGATCCCGTCTCAAATGCGGGTCTTGTCTGAGTGCTTCGATTGTCTTATTCAATATCTCCGCTGCGTGAAGGCCGGCTGGACACACTATTCTGTAGTGCATCCACTTCCCTTCGCGTCTTGAGGCAACAAGGCCTGCTCTGCGGAGATAGGCGAGGTGCCGCGAGATCTTCGGTTGTGGCACTCCGATCGCCTCGGTGAAGTAGCAAACGCATACCTCCTGTTCAGCCATAAGGTTAATCAGACGGAGCCGCGTCGAGTCTGCGAGAGCGCGGAAAAGATGTTCTAAGGTTTGCTTCCCTTTCATGTCCCTAGTCTATCAAATCACATTTGCCTTGACGAATATGTCGATTGAATGCTACTTTAACGCATTCGCTATTGCGAATATGATTGGGGGCGGTTATGCCGACAGAAACAGTGGTTGCCCTGAAGGCGCATCTGGCAATTCATGTGAAGAGCGTCACGCGGAGCGTTGAGTTCTATCGCAAAATGTTTGGGATCGAGCCGAGCAAGGTGCGGCGCGGCTACGCAAAGTTCGACGTGCAGAACCCGCCGTTGAATTTCACACTCAACGAAGCGGTCTTCCATGATGCAGGCGCGCTTTCGCACATGGGAATTCAGGTGGCTTCGACCGCAGATGTTCTCGCCGTGCGACAGCGGTGGACGGATGCGGGTTTAATAACTCGCGATGAAATGCAGACCGATTGCTGCTATGCGACGCAGGACAAGACGTGGGTGCATGATCCCGATGGCAACGAGTGGGAGGTCTTCGTAGTATTGGAAGATAACCTGCCGGAAAAAGAGATCCCGAAATCAGCGGCATGTTGCGGCCCAGATTGCTGCCCACCGGCAGTGACGCATTCGAATGACTAAAGCGAAGGTATTGTTTCTTTGCACCGGCAACTCGGCTCGCAGCCAGATGGCGGAAGGCTACCTGCGCCACGTCGCCGGTACCGAGTTCGAGGCGCTGAGCGCTGGGGTCGAGGCGAAGGGACTCAATCCGCTCGCAGTCGAAGCGATGCGCGAAATTGGGGTCGATATTTCGCGGCAGACTTCGAAGAATGTGGAGCAATTCCTCGGGCAGGAAATCGCGTACGTGGTAACGGTGTGCGACAACGCCAGGCAGCGTTGCCCTATCTTTCCCGGCACCCACAAGTCCTTGCATTGGAGCCTTGCAGATCCCGCCGAAGCAACTGGGTCCCATGAGGAGAAACTCGCCGTCTTTCAGCGGGTACGAGATGAAATTGCAAAACGGATCGAGCAGGAGATCTTACCGCTCGCGGCGAAACAGTAAATCGATGAGCACAACCGCACAGCCACTCCGAAAACGACTTCTTGCCGAAGCACTTGGAACCGGGTTCCTGGTTGCGGCCGTAGTTGGCTCCGGCATCATGGCCGAGCGCCTGGCGGGAGGAAACATCGCGCTGGCCTTACTAGCGAACACCCTTGCCACCGGAGCGGTCCTAGTCGCACTAATCTTAGCGTTTGGCTCTATCTCAGGCGCGCACTTCAACCCAGCGGTCAGCCTAGCCTTTGGATTTCGCAAGCTCATGCCATGGCATGAGGTAGCGCCTTACATTACGGGTCAATTCGTTGGAGCAGTACTAGGAACGCTTCTCGCGCACGTTATGTTTGGTAAGGAGATGTACTCGTTATCGCATCACGAGCGTTCGGGGATCGGCCAGTTCGTGAGCGAATTCGTCGCGACCTTTGGATTGCTGTGCGTGATCTGGGGCTGCTTGAGGGTCAAGTCGGCAATGGCAGTTCCAGTTAGCGTAGCCAGTTACATCATCGCGGCCTACTGGTTTACGGCCTCGACCTCGTTCGCAAACCCTGCCGTCACGGTTGCGCGATCCATCACCGACAGTTTTGCAGGAATTCGACCCATCGATGTACCGGCGTTTCTCCTGGCGCAAACGCTAGGCGCGGTAGTGGCTACATGGCTATTTGAATGGCTGTTGCATGAGCCTCTTCCTAGCAAGTAGATCTTGGGGACTGAAGCGCGGTTCAGGCCGGACCTTTCGTCACACTTTTGGGAACCTGAATCGAATGGATGCTCAAGTAAAAACCCTTCGAAGTTGGATCGAAAACAACTCGCAAATAACAATTGCAGTGGGCCGCGGTTAAGGTTTGCCACAAGAGATCGCGGGCCGGCGCTGCTTTCGTTGCCCCAACGGTCACGGGAGTGTGATCGAGCAGGTTGCGCGGATTCACTCCGATGGCGACTTTGGTGCCGCGTAATACCGTAAGCTTTTGGCAAAGCAACTCAATCGTTTCCGTCGCGGTGCGCTGGCGGCGCGCTACGGTCAACGGAGTATCGAGGATCGGTTTCTGCGGCGAAATCTGATCTTTCGCGTCATGGGCCGCAGTGCCGACGACAACGAGATTTCCCTGGCCGTTTTTTCGCACTTCAAAGCGTCCTGGATTATCACTTTTGTTGTAGCCGTCGACCACCAGGCGAAGCGTCTTCTCTTCGTCGTCGGAGACAACTGGGGCCGAAGCCGGCTTTGTGGAATCAGCTGGCGTCTGCGTGGACGCGGGCGGAGGCGGCGCTATGGTGACGGCGGGAAAGTCGACGGTAAATTTTCCGCCCGCCGGGAGAGTCTGCGCATGCGGAGCGTGGGTCACGGGATCGGCGACATCCACAAGATCCTGTTGGGAAGTAAGCCGTGGATCTTCGTAGTCGATTGCCCAGCCGTATTTTTTATAGAGCGCATCCAGCACTTGCTGCAAGGGGCGAGGACTGTTGGCGACTATGTGGACAGTTCCCTCAGTTTCGGAAACTTGCGCCTCTTTCAGATAAGAAGCGGCCTCAGGCTTGGCTTGGGAAAACGCCTGCGAGATGACCAGCAAGAGTATAGAGGTGACGAGCTTGATCGACTTCATTCGAATATCACGTCTCCATCGATGTCGATGCGATGGGAGCACCGCATCGGGCCGGTAGTTTGCATGAACCAGCGGCCAATTCTACCATCCACGGATCATGCATCAATCGCAAGGATTGCGATCGGACTCAACCAACGGCGTAGTTCTTTATTAACCAAAAGCGTTAGTTCCTTCGAGTCGTTTCAATCTGCTCTCGATTGTGCAGAAAGCTTCACGTGACTGCAAGATTCGATCAAAATTAATACATACGGCGTAGTTCGAATGGGCTAGTTTCAAAAAAATGTTGGGCATTACCGCGAAAAAATTAGAATTCGCCTTGACAATGTCTGGTTCTGTGGCAGAATGTCACTGACTTCCCGTGCCCTCTTTAGGGAAGTGCGGGATCTTTCCTACCCCAAGGAAAGCGTTAACCTGCTTCGAATACATACGTGAATTGCTGGTAGAACAGCGCAATGAACGGGCATGTGTTTGCCGCTTCAAAGCGAAGGTAATAGACCCCGATTAAAAGGCCGCGCTTAAGGCCTAGTTAAACTGTGGAGGCGGAGGGGAACTGTGGCCCCGAAGCCTGAAAAGGGGAAATCAGTGCATACTGCTCCGGCC
>JBAPOI010000815.1:0-3816 GCA_049279555.1 Candidatus Sulfotelmatobacter sp. | reverse complement strand
TTTGGTTTTGTAGTGTAAAAGGGAACGAAGGCATTGCTCGGGTTCATGAGTCCGGGCCCGCTATCTTCAACTGTGAGAACGACATTATTTTTGTCGAGACTCCACGTTAGGATAATTGGTAACCGAGATTCTCCTGCAACACTGCCCGATCTGTTCGATGGTTCCGCAGCAGCCGACGGGGATTCAAGCACGGCCTCGGCTGCATTGCGCAACAAATTAATCAGCATCTGTTCGAGTTGATCAGAGTCGGCGGTTATGACTACTTCAGGACCGGGAACCGCCGTTACGTTAACACGATCTTCGAGCGCGATTACGTGCTTTACGAGGGCTGAAACTGAACATTCTCGCAGCAGAGGCGGAGGCATTTGCGCCAACCGGCGATAGGCTTGCAGGAAGCGGTTCAGCGAGGCGACACGATTCTCGATGATCTCTAAGCCTCGTTCAAAATCCCGACGATGTTCGGCATCAAGATTGGTTGCAGACAAACGCGCACTCAGGCTTCCGGCAATCGATTTAATAGGAGCGAGCGAGTTGTTCAATTCATGCCCGATCACCCGAATCAGACGTTGCCACGCCTGCCGTTCTTCCTCGCGCAAGGCGCGACTTACATCTGAGAGTACAACCAGGGTGTGCGGAATTCCTTGCTGGCGAAAGGCGCAGCGCCGGACGAACCATCGAGCACCACCCGCGAAAGAAAGAGAGACAAGCGTTTCGTTCTCGCAAGATAGAGAACTCTCCAGTCCCAACTCAGCGGATGTCCTTCCCAGCAATTGCGAACTGGACTGTTGCAGAAGCCTCTGCCCGGCCGAATTTACGAGCCGCACTTTCTTCGCCGGATCGAAGGTGAAAATCGGAATTTCTACCTCCTCGACCACACGCTGTACGAGTGCGTTGGCCTCGAGGGCCCCGGTGCGGTTTTGGGCAAGAAGATCGGCCAGCGCGTTTACTTCCAGCGAGAGTTCGCCTAACGCATCATCGGGTGCCGCTATGCGAGCACGGACCGTATAATCCTCTTCGCGCAATGCCCCGACAACATTAGCTAATGTTTGTAAGGGGCGGATGATGCGATCGCGCAGAGTTGCTCCGATGAGGAAACAAAGTAGAGCCTCCGTGCCCACCAAACCCAACTTCGCTGCGAGCGACCAATGTTGAAACCAAACCAGAACCGCACTGACAAGGAGACCAGGTGTAATAAGGAGCAGAGAAAGGCCTGTAATGCGCCTCCCGAGCGGAGCTCGATGTGATGTTCCCGGAATCCGATGTGTAGGTTCGCTCGCTCGCGGGCTAGAGCCCATACTTTTCCATTCGCCGGTACAGCGCACCGCGACTCAAGCCCAGCGCCTCCGCAGCCTGAGTTACGTTGCCCTGAAAGCGCCGAAGCGCTTTACGAATCAGAATAGTCTCAACTGCCTCCAGACTCAATTCTTCGAGGTTTTGCGACGCGGTGCGTTGTATACCCAGGCCGAGATCGGCCGGCTGAATCTGCTCGGTAACGCACATCAGGACCGCACGTTCGACGGCGTGCTCCAATTCGCGAACGTTGCCCGGCCAGGAATGCTGTGTGAGGAGTTGCAGCGCGACGGGATCAAGGCCTTTGATCTCACGCCGGTACCGAGAAGCGTATTGCTTAAGAAAATGCATGGCCAGCACAGGAATGTCTTCTCGGCGGTCACGCAAGGGGGGCAGGTGGATTTCCACTGTGTTGAGTCGAAACAGCAAGTCTTCCCGAAATTCGCCACTCTGAGATGCTGTTGTCAGATCGGCATTGGTTGCGGCCAACACCCGGACATCAACTCGCCTCATACGCGATGAACCAACGCGTTCCAACTCTCCTGACTCAAGCACACGCAGCAGCTTGGCCTGCTGGCGCAGGGGGACATTGCCGATTTCGTCGAGGAAGATAGTGCCGCCATCCGCCAATTCAAACCTGCCAATACGGTCGGTACGCGCGTCAGTGAATGCGCCCTTGACATGGCCAAAGAGTTCGCTCTCGAACAGTGCTTCAGCGAGTCCCCCTGTATTTACAGCCACAAAAGGACGCGCCGCCCGAAGCGACAGCGCGTGAACTCTGCGTGCGATAACCTCTTTGCCTGTGCCATGCTCCCCGGTAATTAGAACATTGGCCTGCGATGGCGCAATGCGGGACATGGTTTCAAGCACGGGCAACATGGAAGGTGCCGTTGCAATAAACTCCGAACCGCCCTGGGCGTTGAGCAGCCGGTTTTCCGCCGCCAGGCGTTCCGATTCCTCCAAGGCGCGATGCAACTCGATCTGCGTGCGCAGAATGGCGAGCAGGCGCGCATTGTCCCATGGTTTCTGGATAAAATCGCGGGCGCCACGGCGCATGGCTTCCACCGCTAAATCCACATTGCCCCATGCAGTCATCACGATGACCGGCAATGTGCTGTCGATCGCAACGATTTCGGAGAGCAGATCAAGCCCTTCCCGGCCGGAAGTGGTATCGCGAGTATAGTTCAGGTCGATTAATACCGCATCGTAGGTGCAGTGCTTCAATGCCTCCCGAACTAATTCGGGGGAACGCGCTAAGTCGACCTTATAACCTTGCGGCTTGAGCAGCAGTTCGATGGCTTCAAGAATGTCCTGCTGATCATCTGCCGCGAGAATCCGGGCCGTCCTGCCCCCACCCTTACTAAGGACGGGGACACTGGTATCGCGCAGCTTTGCCGTTGTTGGCATGACTTATGGAGCAGAATTGCGGACGGTGCCTTTTATCGCATCCTGAATCTCGATTCCATTATGCGCCAAAGTACTTGCGGTGGCACGGTCCAGCTCAACCTTGGCCTTTTCGTAGACCGTCATGGCTGAGAACAGATCGAGCTCGGAGAGCGAGAGATCGCGCTGAGCGGTCGTCGTCTGGAAAATCGAGCCCGCGCCGAGATCCTGCTCCTTTTTTGTGATCTCGAAGGTGCGCTGCGCCAGATCGCGAGCCTTTCGCGCAGCATCTACGCGAGCAGCTGTCTGTTGCAACGCGTACTCGGCGTTGCGCACTTCGATTCTGATCTGCTTCTTCAACTCCTCGCGTCTCAGTTCGGCTTGCCGGTATTCAAGTTCAGACCGGTATTGGTCAGCCTTCGCAACCCGATTTCGGATGGGAATATTTAGGTTGAGACCGATGTAGTAATCAGGTGCTGTGTTATTGAACGTATTTTGTAAAGCTCCCGAGTAATCGATTGGCACCGTCGAAATGTTAGGAACTCCGGGAATGTTGTAGACGGGGTTCAGAGGGCCTGCTAATCCAGACCCTCCGTAAAACCCCACCAGGGAGAGGGACGGCAGTAACGCGTTTCTCACGGCCTGATTGCTGATCTGGCGATTCTTCAAGTCGAAGTCGGATTCCGCAAGTTCCGGGCGATCTCGCAGTGCTTCAGCAATCAACTCCTGGACAGCGTGGGTTGGAGGCGCTTGGACTTCCTGCAGACGATCAGTTGGAACCACCGCAACGGCTTCAAGCACGGGATCATCAAGGCTCCTCGTCAACGCGTTCTTTATGAGCAGTTCCTGCAGTTGAAGGCTCGTACGCGCTAGAGTCAGGTCTTGATCGCGTCTCGAGACCTCGGCCTCGGAACGCATGACGTCCATCTCGGGAATGCTCTGCAACTGAAGCTGCTTCTTTGCATTATCGAGTGACTGTTGCGCGAAGGCCAGCGACTGCTCATTAACCTGTGCCTGCTCGTATGCGTTTACCAGGTCCCAGTAGATGTTCTCGATCTGGGTAATCGTGGCAATGACCTGGCTTTTGAATCCGATATCAGAAATTTTCTTGTTGTTGTTTGCGATCCGGAGATAGCGGAGATT
>JBAPOI010000814.1:0-1962 GCA_049279555.1 Candidatus Sulfotelmatobacter sp. | reverse complement strand
CTCCACTTATGCTGAATCGAGAGTAAGGTCCATAATTGTTATAAACCGGCGATTGCAATCAACCGTCCTAGCGGGGCAATGAGTGAAATGGCGATGTTACGTCAACTACGAGCATGGCTTCTAGTTTCCGGACTCCAGAGCATATCTTCCGACCGCTGATCATCACTTCCTACAAGCCCGTTTCTGGCCAACTTCCGGTTGGCCGACCAATTGCCCGGAATGTTATAGCGTGAACGACGCATGAAGAGAACCGGAACTTGTTTGTCTGCTTCGGTGTCTGAGGAACTTAACGCGCCAGGGCGGGTGGATCGGAAAGGACTTCGCGTTTTTTGCCTTGTCCGCGCAGAGGTCTGCCGATCCTCCGATCGCCCTAGCCTTTCACGGTTCCTGCGACATATACGGCGAGCTGGCCGCCGCCGCTGCGATGTTCGGAGCTTCCTGTTTAGCCTGCTGCTCTTCGTAGATCTTCATGTATTCGCCAAATGAGGGGAACAATCCTTCGCGTTCTTCTAAGAGCTGAGTGGAACCCTCCGGAGCAGTGATAAATGCGCAAAACTTTTCCTGCATTTTGATTTTAGGATTGAACTGGTCCAGCCACAGGAATTGTCCTCGCTCGTTGATCTCGAGGAACCACCAGTTTTCATGCATGTCCACGGCGAAATCGATAGAACCAAAGCAGAGGCCGGATTTCTTGGCAAAGGCCACGATTCCACGTTCGACATCGGATGGGGTGGAGACCATTTCCACGTCGATGTTTCCCATTCCGGCGTCCGAGCGCCAGTCGAGCGCTTTCAGCGGATTATGCAGAGCGTAGGAATAAACCCTCTCTCCCATGAGGACGGTACGGATGTCAAACTGTTTGACCACCATGTCCTGGTAAATGGCGGGAGCATAGGTGAGCACTTCATCGGCCGGCAACTGATCGCGAGTCAGCTCGAAAGTTTCCGTAATCGTGATGCCACCCTCGCTTTGCGGTTGCCATACATGTGGCGTGAAAGATTTGCAGATGGTCCGATTCCGGTTGTGGTCGAGGAAATCCTTTACGCCCTCGGGAGAATTTGACATGAGCGCCTTGGGGACCCTCAGGCCGCAGTTCCGGGCAAACTGCAATTGAACCGATTTGTTGTTGATGAAGCGCGATGCCGAAAACCTATTGATGACCCAGACCGGCAGGGTTTCAAGAACATAAGCAACGGCGTGATGAAAGGAACGGTATTCCACTTCGGCAAATTTCTTGTCAGCCTCGGCGACCTTCGGATTGCCCACAGGTTGCTCAAGCCTGCGGATCCAGATCACGTCGCCGGGTTCGACCACATCGGGCCCCAGAGTTACCTTGGGTTCCTCGTCAAGCAGCATGGAGACTTGCTGCTCCTCGGTCCAGGAAACGCCCGGCCAGCAGACTACCTGATACCCAGCTCGTTCTAAAGCCCACTTGATCGGGGCAGTGTGATTGTCGGTCTCGTGCGCAAGAATTATGATTTTCATTTTTCTCTTCCTCCAGCGAGCTTGGAAGGGCGGGTGCCGCACCGTGGATTCAAGGGGTTATCAGGTCAGGATTTAGGTTGGGAACAGCGGTCCACCACCATGCCAGGTTAGTGGACCGCTGGTGATTGTTACTCGTCAGGAAAAAAAGGGCTGGTCATGTGAAAGGTCACTTGATTCCCTTTCCCCAGTATCTTCTGTAATTCCTCGGCGCTGAGATGACGAGCATTTCTGCGGCCAAGCACGCGATTGTCGTTATTGTTTTGCATAGATTTCTCCTTGCCACATTTGGTGTTCTTGTTGTAACCGAGCCTTGCGAGCATAGCGTGCAGCGAGCAAGCCGGAAGTCATGCGCTAAAGTCTAGGCGCGTTCGTAAGGTTTGACAATCCGGTGTTTGGCCCTCAACCTCAGAGTCGGCAGCCACTGGGTACTGCGTTGGCAGACGTAGCTAGGAAGTGATCGCCAATGCTGTTGTAACC
>JBAPOI010000813.1:0-1533 GCA_049279555.1 Candidatus Sulfotelmatobacter sp. | reverse complement strand
GTCGCCGTAACTTCGGAGCGAACTTCAACGCCATTTTGGCACAGCCGCGCAGTCACATCAATGTGCGTAAGCGGCAGTGGATGACAAAGAGGTATCCACTCGGCGGTGCGCTTGGCCGCCGCAATTCCCGCAATTCGCGCTATTTCCAGGGGATTGCCCTTGGGATTTTTCAGCCGTTTTACTGCCCGCACCACCGCCGGCGTCATTTTTACGAACCCCTGCGCCACGGCCGTCCGTGTCGTCACGGCTTTCTCCGACACGTCCACCATCCGCACGTCGCCGCGGTCTCCGTAATGCGACAGCTTTGTCACTCTTTTTTTCCTCTTCAAAGTAAATCTCTTCGCGCCAAGACTTCCACGCGCTCTCCAGCGCCTATCTTCTCGAGCGCCGCTGGAACGATTACAAAGCAATTTGCTCTGGACAGGGCCGAAACGTCTCCGGACCCTTGCCACTTCAAGACTTTCACTTCACGGCCGCCGCCTTGCCCCTCCATGTGCGCGGGCAAAAAGTGCGTTACACCCGGCTTCTCTTGCAAGGCCTCTCCGAGCCGTGCGACCACGACGGGCAATTCCCGGGCCTCCGCTCCAGCCAGCAAATCCACCGCCGGAGCTACAAACAATTCGAATGTCACCATCGTCGAAACCGGATTCCCCGGCAATCCAAACACAAATTTCTCGCCGCACTTCCCAAATACCGCCGGCTTCCCGGGCCGGATCGCCACGGCATCGAAATAAAACTCCGTCTCCATCTCCCGCAAAACTTTCTCGACCAAATCGTACTTCCCCATGGACACGCCGCCCGACAAAACCAGCAAGTCTTCCTGCAAGCCGCGCCTTATCTTGGATGCCAAATCGTCTTCGCGGTCCATCGCGTTCCCGAGCAAAACGGGCTTGCCGCCTGCTAACCGCACCTGCGCCGCTAGCGACACGCTGTTGCTGTTGCGAATCTGAAACCGCCCCGGGATGCTGTCTACCGGCACAATCTCATCGCCGGTGGAAAGAATCGCAACGCGCGGCTTTGACGCGCATTTCAATTCCGCAGCGCCCACCTGCGCTGCCAGTGCCAACTCCGCATAACCGAGGCGTGTCCCGGGCGTCAAAAGCGTCTGCCCAGCGCGCGCTTCGCTTCCGCGCGGGACAAAATTCTGCCCGGCCACCGCATCGCGTTCGAAGCGCACCTGTTCGCCATCGCGCTTGGTGTGCTCGATCATCACGACGGCATCCGCACCGGAAGGCACCGCCGCGCCCGTCATGATCTGCACGCAGGTCTCCGCCCACAATTCCTTGGTGACGCGATCGCCTGCCTTGATCTCGCCCGTGCACTTCAGAGTCGCGCCCGCTTTGGCGTCCGTTGCAAACACCGCGTAGCCATCGCGCGTCGCCCGGTTGAAGGGCGGATACTCGCGGTCCGTCTTCACCTCCTGCGCCAGCACAAATCCCAGCGCATCGCCCACGCGCACCTGCTCCGTAGCACGCGGGCCCTTCTTCTCCGTCAGTTGTTGGATGACTTTTTGCCGTGCTTGCTCGTAAGTGA
>JBAPOI010000812.1:0-10280 GCA_049279555.1 Candidatus Sulfotelmatobacter sp. | reverse complement strand
GCGTAGCGAAGAACCCCTGCATTTTGCTTGCATTGCCCCGATCGGCGGTACGATCCCGGCCTAACCGGACGAGGGCTTCGCCGCCTAGGATTTCTTGAACAGATTCTCAAATGCCTGCCTTGCGTCGCTGGGCCGCAAGCTGGCAGGCGTTGACGTTTCCTTCTCCCGCGTGACGCGGATTTCGTAGAACGTGCAATCGTTGCGAGTGTCTTTTCGTTCAATCCGCTTCGGGATTGGCTGCATGCACTCGAAGCGGCTTCCCGGATCGAAGTACGTGCACTGTTTGCACGAGTGCAGCTCAAAGGCACACTTGGGACAAAGTCCCGTCGGCGGTATTTCCTGCAAAACCGTGCCGCATTGCGCACAGCGTGAAACCACGCGCGTTCCCGGCATATTCACCGGTTTGGGCCCCATGCTGTAGTCTCTCTTCGCAGGCCCGGAACTTGGCTTCTGTTGAGACTTCTCTCCTGATTCTTTCCGCGGCCGATCCGCGCGGTCGCGGTCCTGATATCCATGTTGACGGTATTTGGCTGCCACAGGAACCTCCCCAAGCACGTGCGCGTATTGTCTCGCCAGCGGAGCCTCCCGGCAAGTCTCAATCTGCGTTTTCGCTTTTCCTAGGTACATGCAATTCGCGACTCGATCGTCGCGACTTCTCGTTACAATAGACGGATGATCCACGAAATCTTCCCAGTCGGGCCGCTGGAGTGTAACTGCTCAATCATTGGCGACGAGACCACGCGCGAAGCGATGGTGATTGATCCCGGTGACAATATTAACCACGTCCTCGCGCTCGTCCGCAAACATAACCTGCAAGTTAAACAGATCGTGATCACTCACGCCCACATCGACCATGTGGGGGGCGCGATGAAGTTGCGCACGGCCACAGGAGCCCCAATCCTGCTTAACCAGAATGACTACGCCCTGCTCAAACTGCTTGACGTGCAGGCCGCGTGGACCGGTATGGCACCTCCCGGCGCAGTCGAGATCGACCACAGCGTGAGCACAGGTGACACTGTGAAAGCGGGCGCGCATGCGGCCAGCGTTCTGCACACGCCGGGACACTCCGAAGGCAGTATCTGTCTTTACTTCCCGGCAGAGAAGATTTTAATCGCCGGCGACACGCTGTTCGCCGGCGGCATTGGCCGCACCGACCTGCCCGGAGGCTCAATGGAAAAGATCTTGCACTCGCTGCATGACACTGTGCTCGAATTGCCTGACGAGACGATTGTGATTCCGGGTCACGGGCCAGCGACCACGATCGGCGATGAGCGGGAGAGCAATCCATTTCTCGTGAACCGAATAACCTCAAACACAGTTCCGCCGCAAGGAGCGGATAAACTCCGACGTCTTCTGTCGTGAAATCTCTGCGCATCGCCGAATGCCCAGTGCAGATGGAGGGCAAAGAAGCGAGTACTATCCGCCGGCCGGGCTTGGCAGATCGCTCAGAATCGGCTCGTTAAGATCGATTGTCGTCTGAACAGGTGTGCTTACCGTGAACGGCTCCGCGGGCGGATCAGCTTGCCGAGGTTCAGATGCAACAATGGCCTCCGGCATTTCCAAAATGCATACGTATCCCGCTAGCCGCGCCATATACAACCAGTCAACGACGGCGAAATAAGCGAGCGTGACAAGCAGAATGACCGCAAGTACAAGTCGTGCTGGAACGACTTGCAAGAATGCCAGCGGAAGCGAAACAGCGGTACTGGCAATGCTGAAGGCAACAAAATGTGCCAGCCCCGTCCATGTGCTCACGGCGAAGACTGCGCCAGTCCGATCCCGGCAAAAATCAATCGCAGCAAAGAGCGCGCCCATGGCATCCTGGCCATCCCGGATGGCAAATACTCCGGCTAATGAAAGCAGCCAGCTCAGCATCGACCAGATGCTACAGATCAGAACCGTAGCCGGCAGAAAAAGAACAAATGCCAAACCAGGCTGCGGGTTCGTCTTCGACGAAGCAAACCCCGCAACAATCGCAGCGCCTAGCAGCGCCAGCAACGCAGCCAGAACTAGGGCAACCCGGAGAAAATTAAGACCGATGAGCGAGAGAAAAGATGTTGTCTTCTCATGCGCCTCCGTTAGCTCGTCATGTTCGGAGTCGCCGTTTGAAACCTCGCTGGCAAACTTCTCGCGGAAGTAATCTAGAAGAGCCCTAACTGTTGCCGTGCGGCCGATGGAAGCGGCGACGATCCACAACAGCGACAACGCCAGCCCCGCACATAATGCAGCCATTACCGCCCGGCTCATGCTGCCACGAAAGATGTGCGCAATCGCCCGCCCCGCCAGCGCAGGCTGACGGCTCGCTAGAAGAGCCGCGTCGCTCTTGCTGACAGGAAGGGTATTGAGATACTCAAAAAAACCATAGAGCACCAGCGCATAAGAGGTTGCGCCAATCGTCCAGCGCCAAGAAATTTCCGCGAACGTCAACAGCGGGCGGCGCAATGCCGCGCGGAAGCCTTCGAGGGTGGGAGAAACACGGGTCATCACTGCTTAGAATACCAGCCGGAGGCCAGCTGGAGACGTTGCTTGCAACGTCTCCAAGAAGCATCATTTAACAACAATATTGACCAGTTTGCTAGGGACGTAAATCTTCTTCACGATCTGTTTCCCGGCAATTGCCGTCTTTATTTTCTCGTCGGCCAGCGCACGTTCAAGGACAAACTCCTCGCCCGCAAAAGCTGGCACATTTACGCGGCTGCGTAACTTGCCATTGACCTGCACCGGGATCTCAAGCTCTTCTTCCTTGGCCAATTCGGGGTCAAATTTTGGCCACGAAGCCTTCAGCAGATTTCCCTTTTCGTCGAGCATCTCCCACAATTCGTGCGCGAGATATGGCGCGAATGGCGCGATCAACCGCACCATCGCTTTCTTGGTCTCGGCCAAATCCTCGGGGGGAATATTGCCGGCTGAGATGTCATGGGCCATGCCCGAAAGCAAGTTGTTGAGTTCCATGAGAGCGGAGATCGACGTATTGAAATGCCAGCGCCCGTCGAAATCGTCGGAGATCCGCTTGATCGTCTGATGTAGTTTTCGTTGCAAGGTCCGCGCCGCTGCTCCGCGTCTATTCTCGACTGGCAAATCCGTCGAAACGGATGGTTCGCTTCGATCGGTCACAACGCGATAAAACCGTCCCAAAAATTTCCGGATACCCTCGATCCCCGTATCCTGCCAATCCATGTCGCGATCAGGAGGCGCCGCGAACAAGCTGTAGAGGCGAGCCGCATCGGCGCCGTAACGCGCCACCATCTCGTCCGGGCTCACCACATTGCCCTTGCTCTTCGACATCTTGGCGCCATTCTTGATCACCATTCCCTGCGAGAATTGATGGTCGACGGGCTCATCGTGGGCGACGAGGCCGATATCGCGCATGAACTTGGTCCAGAAGCGCGAATAGATAAGGTGCAAAATGGCATGCTCGATCCCGCCGATGTACTGGTCGATTGGGAACCAATACTCCGCGATCTTAGAATCGAACGGAGCACGGTCGTTATGCGCGTCCGTATATCGATAGAAATACCAAGACGAATCGACAAACGTGTCCATGGTGTCGGTCTCACGGCGAGCCGGTCCGCCGCACTTCGGACACGTCGCATTCACGAACTCGGGCACGTTCGCCAGCGGCGATCCGCCGGCGAGCGTGATCTCGACATTCTCGGGCAAAATAACCGGCAAATCCTTTTCCGCGACCGGCACGATGCCATCCTTCTCGCAATAAAGCATGGGGATCGGCGTGCCCCAATATCGCTGCCGCGAAATTCCCCAATCCTTCAGGCGATAAGTGACCGTGGCCTTTCCGAATCCATTTTTTTCTGCGTGCGCCGACATCTTCTTGATGGCATCCGCACACTCCAGTCCGTTGAACGGACCGGAATTAATCAGCATGCCCTCGTGCGCCACAAACGGAAGCCGCGGCTCGGTGACAGTTTCCTCCGGGTCGTTCGAGATCGGCAAAACCACAAGACGAATTTCCAGCTTGTACTTTTTCGCGAACTCATAATCACGCTCGTCGTGCGCCGGCACGCTCATGATCGCGCCCGTACCGTAGTCCATGAGGATGTAGTTTGCCACCCAGACCGGAATTTTTTCGCCGTTGAACGGATTGATGGCATAGCGCCCGGTCGCCACTCCGTGTTTCTCGATTTCGCCAATGTCGCCCACTTCTTTGGCTTTGCGCTGCTCGGCAATGAGCTGATCGACATTGCTGCGCAATTCAGGATTGTTGGCCGCGAGATCCGCAACAATGGGATGCTCTGGTGCGAGCTGCACCGAAGTCGCGCCGAAAATGGTATCGACGCGCGTGGTGAAAACGCTGATGGTCGCGCCCGCCGGACCAAATCCTGTGTGCGGCTGCGTATAGTCGAGTTTGAAATCGACCAGCGTTCCCTCGCTGCGGCCGATCCAGTTGCGCTGCATGAGGAGAACTTTTTCCGGCCAACCGTCCAGCTTGTCAAGATCGCGCAACAATTCGTCCGCATATTTCGTGATGCGCAAAAACCACTGCTCCAGCTCGCGCTGCTCAACCTGCGTGCCCTCATGCCGCCAGCAGCAGCCATCCACAACCTGTTCATTGGCAAGCACGGTCGCGCACAGCGGACACCAGTTCACTTTGCTTTTCTTGCGATACGCCAACCCCTTCTCGTAAAACTTGAGAAAGAACCACTGATTCCAGCGGTAGTACTCGGGCAAACAGGTCGTGACTTCGCGCGACCAGTCATAGGCGAAGCCGAGGCGATTCATCTGCGCCTTCATCTTCACGATGTTGCCCAGCGTCCATTGTCGCGGTGGCGTCTTGTTTTGAATGGCCGCGTTCTCCGCCGGAAGGCCGAACGAATCCCAGCCCATGGGATGAAGCACGTTGTAGCCCTTCATCCACATGTAGCGCGCCAGCGCGTCGCCAATCGAATAATTCCGAACGTGTCCGATGTGAAGCTCACCCGAGGGATAGGGCAACATTTCGAGCACGTAGTATTTTTTCTTGGCCGACCCCGGCTCGGCCGCATAGAGCTGCGGATCGCTTCGCCAGCGCTCGGCCCATTTGGTTTCTACGCGCTGTGCATCGTAACGCTCGTCCGGACGATCGCTCTGGCTCACGGTTGTCATTTCCGACTTTTCTTGCGAGGGCATGATGATAGTGTCGAAGCCTAGATTCTACAACGGACGCCTATGAAAGACGCTTCTAGTGCGAGCCGTAGCGATTGGTTCACCGATACACGTCTTTACGGTGTCCTAATTCAAGCACCAGGATGGTGATCTTCTGGTCTTGAATATCGCAGATCAGCCGGTAATCACCGACGCGATAACGCCACAGTCCACGCTTTTCCCCCTGCAGAGCCCTTCCCCACTGCCGGGGATTGTCGGCGCCAGCCAGTCGCTCGCGCAGAAAACGCAGGATAGATTTTTGCGCCTGTTGATCTAGCTTTGTGATCTGTTTCGTCGCGGTGCGGGTGATTTCAATCCGCCAGGCCAAGACGCCGCTCCAACTCTTCGAGCGAAATCGTAGGCTCGCGCCGCTCCAGAGCGGCGATGCCCTTCAGGTAGTCCTCACGGTCTTCCAGATATTGCCGAATGGCCTCGCGAGCGTAGTAACTCTTGCTGCGCCCGGTCTCTCTGGCAAGAGACTCCAGCTTTTCTTCGAGTTCGGGTTCCAGGCGAATACCGAGCATTTGTTTAACAAGTTTAACACATTCAAGCGACCAGCTTCTTCAACGCGTCCACGTTCCTGCGATCGTCTCCCGGCCTCTCAATCGGCGTTTCGGCGATGAAAGCTGCATGTGCCAACCGGAGGTCGTTCAGCAAGATTCGAAACGGCTCCTTCCCGATCATTCCCTTCCCAATTTGCTGGTGACGGTCGAGCCTCGATCCGCATGCCGCTTTCGCGTCGTTGCAGTGCACCACGCGAACGTTATTCAGCCCGATGGTCGCGTCCAGCTGCCGCAGCGTCTGGTAGATGCCCTCCTCGCTGACGATGTCGTATCCGGCAACATGCGTGTGGCAAGTATCGATGCATGCACCGACCGGCACAACGCCGCGCAGGCAATCCAGAATTTCGGCCACTTGTTCGAAAGTCCCGCCCAACGAGAATTCAGACCCCGCCGTATTTTCAATCAGGATCGTCAATCCGCCCTTCGCCAAGTCGAGACTTTGCGTTGCCGCAGCGATCGCAGCTGCGGTGCGCAATAATCCTTGCTCGCGGTCGGTCCCGCGAAACGACCCCGGATGCAGTACCAAATATTCAGCACACAACGCCAGCGCACGCTCGATCTCCCCGCGAAACGCTTCAATCGATTTCTGCAGAAACTGTTCAGTCGAGCTTGCCAGGTTCACCAAGTAATTCGTATGAATCACCAGCGGCTTCAGATCGTATCGGCCGCGCAGGCGGCTCATCTCCTCGCACTGCAGTTCACCCAACTCGTAGGGAGTCCATTGCCGCGGGCTCGAGGAAAAAATCTGCAGCGTGTTGCAGCCCAGACGGTAAGCGCGCTCCGCCGCATTGTGCACTCCGCCGGCAGTCGAAGTATGAATCCCGATTCGGCGGGAAGTCAGGCGCGGAGGGCGTTTCGGACCCACACGGCGGAGGATGTCCTGCTCGCGAGCCATGGACGGTGCACGAGAACGAGCCATGGGGAAAGTATAAAGGCAGCAAGACACCAAGCCTGCCGCCTTAGATTGATGTGGGCAGTAGTTCCCTTCGAGAAGAGGCGTCAATCCATGGTAATCACAGCTCTGAAACGCACCTTGCCTTCGGCTACCCGGTCATACGCTTTGGCGATGTCGTCGAGCTTGTAGATTTCTTCCACCACCTTCACTTTACCCTTGGCGGCGATGTCGAGTGCCTCATAGAGATACTCCGGGCCGTTCTGCGACGATCCAATCAGCCGCACTTTCTTGAACATCAACTCGGGCGTGTAGTTCAACGGCTCGTTACCCACTCCCATCAGGATGATTCGACCGTTGGGACGCATGCCTCGGGCTGCGTCAGCAGTAGCCGACCACGAGTTAGAGGTGGCAAGCAGAACGTCGGCTCCGCCAGCGGCAAGCAGCTTTTCACCGTCCTCGATCACTTCATCTGCTCCCATATCACGAATCATTTTCTCTTTGTCTTTGGACTTCGTCACGGCGATGGTATCGAACCCAGACGCCTTGGAATACTGAAGCGCAAGATGTCCGAGGCCGCCAATGCCCACCACCGCGATGCGCTCGTGTGGCTTGGGATCGGCCAGCCGCAAACCGCTCCATACGGTGTAACCGGCACAGAAAATCGGCGCTGCTTGTTCGTAGCTCAGGGCGTCTGGAATCGGCATTGTGGCATCGGCGTACGCCAGCATGTACTCGGCGTGGCTTCCCTGCGTAGTGATGCCCGTCGCCGTGGGATTAACGCACAGCTCTTTCTTGCCGCGCAGGCACCACTCGCAGGTTCCATCTCCCTTTTGCACCCAGCCTACGCCGACACGCTGGCCAACTTTGCGCGAGGTGACGCCAGGTCCGACCTCCACAATCTCGCCTACAGGCTCGTGACCCAGCACCCGCGGAAAAGGCAAACCAAACAGACCGTGGGTAAGATGGACATCGGTATAGCAAAGCCCGCTGGCGTGAATCTTCATCACCACTTGATTCGGCCCAGCCTTGGGAGTTTCCCACTGTTTCACTTCCCACTTGCCATTCACGGAGGGGACCACTGCTGCTTTCATGGGAACCTCGAAGCGATTTTTTTGAAAACCTCATGCTTGGATGCCAGCCAGTGTTTCGAGATTCAAAGGCACAAAAACCAACTCCGGCAGCAAGAACCCGGATTTGGCTCTCAATCCTTTTTTCACGAGCACAACCGCTTGGATGACTTTGCCCCCAGCCCCTCCGAGCGATACACTTAGGAGGCGCGAGGTACAGCCATGTTGGTAGTCATGAAGGCGCAGGCTACAGACGAACAGATACGCTCCGTCTGCCAGAAAATTGAGGCGCTCGGTTATCGTCCGCATGCTATGCCGGGCGCGCAGCGCACCGCCATCGGCATTACCGGAAACAAGGGCGAAGTCGAGCAAGGCACGCTGGAAGAAATGCCCGGTGTGCAGGAAGTCATTAAGGTCTCGAAGCCCTACAAGCTGGTGAGCCGCGACGTTAAGGACGAGAGCACGGTAATCCGGTTTGCCGGAACCGCGGCCACGATCGGCGGACCCGGCCTCGCTATTGTCGCTGGCCCCTGCGCTATCGAAAGCCACGAACAGGCATTTGCCGTCGCCGAGCGCGTCCATCGCGCCGGAGCCCAGTTCTTCCGCGGCGGTGCCTACAAGCCCCGCACCTCGCCGTACTCGTTTCAAGGACTAGGCGAAGAAGGCCTGCGCATCATGGCCGACATTCGCCAGCAGTATGGGATGAAGATTATTACGGAAGCTATTGATAACGAATCGCTTGACCTGGTCGAGGAATATGCCGACATGATTCAGATCGGCGCTCGCAACATGCAGAACTTCTCGCTATTAAAGCGCGCTGGACGCGCCAGTAAACCCGTTTTGCTGAAGCGGGGCATGTCGGCGACCCTGGAAGAATTCCTGATGGCCGCCGAATACATTCTAAGCGAGGGAAACTACAACGTCGCCCTCTGCGAACGCGGCGTCCGCACCTTCGCCGACCACACCCGCAACACTCTCGACCTAAGCCTCATTCCCGCCGTTCAGCGCCTCAGCCATCTTCCGATTTTCGTCGATCCCAGCCACGGCACAGGTAAGCGCAACAAAGTCACCCCGCTTTCCCGCGCCGCAGTCGCCGTGGGCGCCGACGGATTAATGGTGGAAGTACACAACAAACCAGACGAGGCCATGTCAGATGGTCCGCAGTCGCTATTCCCCGATCAGTTCGACGAACTGATGAAGCAAGTGCGACAGATTGCCACGGTAGTCGGAAGGACAGTGCCGGAGATTGGGGTGCGGGAGCCGGTGGTAGTCAGCAAGTAGCTGAATCCGGCGCGAGTCGGGTATTCGCTGCCGCCCTGGACTTACAGATTCGAAAACATCTCTCCCGGCCCGTTTGGAGGCTGCGGCAAACTCGGCGGAGGCTGAGGCGGCATCGGCGACGCCCCGGTTGCCGGTCGAGGAACGTCTTGTGAATCCTCGCCGGGACGCCTCAGACTAGGCGCGTTCGCTGGATGTTCCTGCGGTGCCTCCTTTTTCGCCTCTTTGTCTTTGTCCGGCTGATTGAGTACGATCTCTTTCTCGGTGCGAACGATCTTCACTCCACCCACCTTCATCGTTTCGACGCGCACCACTTCATCTCCTACGATGCGTACGAAATCGACGTCCTCTGGAGGTTCGCCGTAAATCCATTCTTCGTAGTCCGTCTCCCCGTCGCGCTCACGTACCTTCTTCGGAGGCTTCCCCTTGGCGTGCAGCACCATCTCCTGATTCATCCCCACCAGAACGTGATGCGCGAGGATCGCCTCCTTCGCCTTGGGAGGCACGGTGTCGAGATAGGCTTGCTCCTTGTTTCGAGCGTTGAAATCTAGAACCGGGTAGAGCAACGCCCGCAGTTGTGGTGCCGTCATCTCGGGAACATATTTGCTGAAATAAAGATCGACGCATGATCCGTGCGGGTTGGGTTGCGACTCGTTTGGAGAGCCGGCCACAGGTGTTCCCCCCGTGCCCGAGACTTGGATGCGTTGATACCACTTTTTCCGGCGCACTGGTCCGCCATTAACTTCGAAATGAATGTGGTCTTCTTTTATCTGCACAAATGAAATCTGCGCTGGATCTCCGGGCTTTACCGCCGGACCGAACAAAGCGAGGTCCTGCCGCAGTTCTTCGCCGCTTGGTGTAACGATACCTTCTCGCAGCTGAAGCCCCTTCATTCCCATCGGAAAGGCCGTGCGCGCGTAGACCACCTGCATTTCGAAATCACGAATGACTTCCAGACGAGTCTGCCTCGTGATGTGCGGCGCATTGGACGGGATCGGAGATGGAGGAGGCGGGACACTCGGATCTGCCGCCGGTGCGGATGGTGAACTCGATGGCGAAGACAAAGTCCGTCGCAATCCAGAATCGCTCGTCTGGCCGCAGACCAAGACTACTGCGAATACCGGGAGGAAGAAAACGAGAAAGGCCGTGCTCAGAAAACGCCGCATGCAACACCCCGAAGGCCTGCCGACTATTATAAGCGATGGAGTGTAGCGGTGGGATACTGCCAATTCAAAAGGAAATCACACGCTTTCGGGGCCACGTTTCTTATGCTGCTGGCATTTGGTCATAATCGCCGCGCGTAAACGGGAACGGAGGTCGTCGGGCAGTTCGTAGAGC
>JBAPOI010000811.1:0-12162 GCA_049279555.1 Candidatus Sulfotelmatobacter sp. | reverse complement strand
ATGCGGCTCGTCAAAAACGAACGCTGGTCGAGAATCGCCATGCCCGAGTAATCCCAAAACATGAACCCGACAATGTCGAGCACGGCAGCAGGCTCGAGAATCACCGTGTACTTCCCTGCAGGAATCTCCGCCGGATGCGCCGAATCGATTGCCTTCTGCGCCGCGATCTCGGCCAGAGCGGGTGGGTCAATATTCGCCACGTCGGGCGAGTTGGCCTTCTGCCATCCAGAAGAATCAGCAGCCAGCATGGTAATGGAAACCTCCGCCAGCGTCTGCGTATGCCAGGCACTGAGCCCGCGAGAATTGAAGACGCCCTCAACAGACTCTGAACTGGAAAAGATTCCTGCAGTTGTCAGGTTGTGCTTTTTCGCGACATCCACAATCTTCTTCACGCCGTCCGCGCGCAACTGCGGAGAAATAGCCGCAGTCTCGGCGAAGTGGCGCGACGGAACTTGTTTGGCTCGGACACTCCCTTCGGCGAGCTCAGGGCAAGCCCCGTCCGCGTTGACGGTAGCTTCCCGCGAATCCGGCATGGGCAAAAGGTCCGGATCGGGATGCTGCAATCGCGCCAGGCTCTCCGATGATTCGACGACACGCCGCAAGCTGTCATCGTCAAACTTATTCGTGGAAGCGCGAGCCGTACGTCTCGCAAAGACTGTACGCACTGAGACAGTGTGATTTTCCTCTCCGACATTCTGATGAATGATGTTGTTGGCGAAACGAGTAAGCGCGAAGTTTCCGCCAGAAAAAAGCACCTCGACCTCATCGGCCGAGGAAATTTTCCTGATGCGATCAAAGATGTCGGCGGCTTGGTCTTGAGTTAGCATCCGTGAATTTGGATTGTTGGTTCTGAGTTCACTCTGTGTCTCTGCGACTTTGTGGTGAGCTAGCCCTTATACGCGCTCCCCACCTTGATCCCGCGAAATCGCGACGGCGCCGCTCCGTGCCCGGTGCCCATCACCTGCTGCGGCTGTCCCTTGCCGCAATTCGGCGTGCCCCAGAGTGTCCACTCATCGCGCGAGCAGATGGCATCCAGAGAATTCCAGAACTCAGTCGTGATTCCAGAGTACGACGGGTTCTTCAACATGCGCACTCGCTTGCCGCCCTTGATCTCCCATCCGATTTCACACCCGAACTGAAAGTTGTAGCGCTTATCGTCAATCGACCACGAGCGGTTCGTCTGCATCAGCACGCCGCGATCCGTCGCAGCGATCAACTGCTCGAGGCTGAGCGGTTTGTCTCCCGGCAGCAAGCTGATGTTCGTCATGCGGATCATCGGCAATCGATTCCAGCCTTCGGCGCGTAGCGTCCCGCCAGAACGGTTCTCGCCAATCGTGTGCGCAGTTTCACGCGAACTGAGATATCCCGTAAACAATCCGTGAGTGATGATGGGCGTGCACTGCGCGGCAACCCCTTCGTCATCGAAGCCGAATGTTCCAAGCCCGGGTCCGTGCTCCTGGCGCGCATCCGCGACCACGTTGACCATCTCGCTGCCATAGCGCAGGGTACGCAGCTTATCCAAAGTCAGAAAGGATGTTCCCGCAAAATTCGCTTCCATGCCCAGCACCCGATCCAGTTCGATAGGGTGTCCAATCGACTCGTGAATCTGCAAGCCCAACTGAGAGCTATCCAGAATAATGTCGAACTCACCCTCCGGACACTGGTCGGCACGATGCAGCGCAACCGCCTCTTCTGCAATCCGGCGGGCGTTCTCGACCAACTTTAACTCTTCGATTAGCTCATACCCCTTGTTCTGCCACTGACCGCCGTAAGAATTTGGATAAGACCGCTTTTGAATCTCATTCCCCGCAAACGCATAAGCCGCATATCCCGCGCCGGCGGAATATTTGGTCTGATGAATGTCCGTCCCCTCCGACGATACAAACCATTGCTCCTCGCGATTGAAGTTGAGATTGGTCTCAGCCAGAGTGACGCCTTCCACCGAGCGCAGTTCGGAGTCGATGCTCAACAACAGCGCGATGTTCTGTTCGACGGGAATTGTGAACGGATCGATTACATGAGGCGTGATCCACTCGGCGGTGACGGATTTCTCCGGCGCAAGGCGCACATCCTGCTGCTTCACCTGCGCCGAAGCCCGTGCGATTTCCACCGCGCGCGCCGCGGTCGCTTCAACTCCCGCGCGAGACAGATCTTCAGAAGCAGCAAATCCCCACGCGCCATCGGCCAACACGCGTACGCTCATCCCTTCAGACTCAGAGTCGGACGCGCTGCCCACCTTGCCGTTCTTCGTAGTAAGCGCGCGGCTTCTCTGGCTGACTATGCGCGCGTCAACATAGCTCGCACCGCGCATCGTGGCAACGTTCAAAGCCCAGCTCGCAATTTGTTGCATGGAAGCTAAAACTTTAACATAGAGGTCGGCGGCCCACGGATTGAAGGATTATCGTAGTAAGTCGGCGATTTTTAACAAAGTTTTCCTAGGTTTCATATTTCCGGAGTAAACGGTCGCTACGATTTCCTTGTCCAGAGCCTCGGGGTGAAGTCTCTTAATATCGTCGCGGATTCCGCAGTTAAAAAAAATAATAACCTTTGTCTTGTCTTGCGGGTACAGATGAGTCAAACGGACGGCTTCGTCTTGGTTTGTGATTGAAAATCTATGCAACCCAGGAGTAAGCGGTCCCACTGCAAGACGGTGTCCACCGCCATCAACAAATTCGCCGGGAACTTCTACGTCAAGTCGAAAATCCGTTGCCGCTTGTTTGCCTTCGTTCTCAACGCTGGCCAGCACTTGGATAACATCATCAGTCCCGCCACTCGGCATACGCCAGCTTTGCACGGGCTTGTGGTCTAGGACCGCACGCAACGACAAGGACTCCTTGAGTCGAATCGGCTTTCCCAGAAGTGGCATCAACTTTCGCCCGAACTTGTCCGCGAGTGCCTTTCGCTCTGAAGCAATCTTCCCGCGACCCGACCCGGCTGCAAGATCGAAAACCACGGCCCCGCCCTTGTGACGAAGATCGAATGGCAGATCTTCGTACCTTCCGTAGTGCTTGTTGAATACCAGTATAACCTTTTCGTCGGTGCAAGCGCGCAGAGCGTAACCGAGTTCGATGGCAACGTTCGAATTGATCAGACAGTCACCGTCATTAGTCTTCCCAACGATCGTCGTGTCCGCAACCACCACTTCAGAGTTTTCTATCTTTTCTAGTATCGTTCTCACCAAGTCAGGGCTCCCTGTGGTTCCCTGTATATCCTGATCGAGGTGGAGGGCTTCGCGAATTGCATCCTCTATCTCATCCGCCAGCTTCAATTTTTCAATAGCATCTTTCAGCGCGTCTCGTACCAGATAGCGTCCGATCTCTCCGGGAGTATCCGATTGCCACGACCAGAAGATTTTCATCGGTGACTTCGCCTTGGTGAGGAATTCGGGCCGGTTTTTTCAAAGTGTCTGATGCGCTTCGTCCAACGCCTTCTTCACCGCGAGCAGTTCCTTCAACACTTCGCGAAGCTTCGTCGATTCCAGCGCATTGGCTCCGTCGGACTTCGCCTCCTTCGGCTTGTCATGCACTTCGAGGAAAACCCCATCCACGCCGGCCGCCACTGCAGCCCGCGCCAGCACAGGAATAAACTCGGGCTGACCGCCGCTGACCGCCGGGCCGCCCTCGCCCGATTGCGCAGAAGGCAGCTGCACCGAATGCGTCGCATCGAAAACTACGGGCGCAAACTTGCGCATGATGGCAAGCGAGCGCATATCGACAACCAGATTGTTATAGCCAAAACTTGTGCCGCGTTCCGTGAGAAAAATTTGTGAGTTACCAGCCTCGCGGCACTTCTCAACCGCGTGCCGCATATCCCACGGCGAGACGAATTGTCCCTTCTTGATGTTGATGGCGCGTCCGCTTAACGCCGCTGCCACGACAAGATCGGTTTGCCGGCACAGAAACGCGGGGATCTGCAACACATCCACGGCTTCGGCAACCCGCCCAACGTCTGCCACCTCATGAACGTCCGTAAGGACGAGAACGCCAACCTCATCCTTGATCTTTCTCAGAATGCGCAGACCTTCCTTCACCCCCGGCCCGCGAAAACTTCGAATCGAGGTGCGGTTCGCTTTGTCGTAGCTGGCCTTGAAAATAAATGGAAGTCCAAGCGCCCGCGTGACGCCCTTGATGATCTCCGCCATGCGAACGGCATGCTCTTCGCTTTCAATCACGCACGGCCCTGCAATCAGGAAAAGATTGCCCGAGCCAATGTGAACGTCGCCGATTTGAAAAGAGGTGGGCATCAATTTTAGCGAAGAGTTTCTTCCCCACACAGAGATAAACGTGAGAGAAACACAAGTCAAAAGAAATACAGAACGTGAGTTTTTCTTCCTCTGTGCCTCTGTGACTCTGTGGTGAACTAGCCTGTGTTTACCGGTGCGCAACCTTTTCCGGACGATGAAACATTTCAACCGAAGCGATCTCCTTTTCTTCCCGCCGCTTCGAGCCATGCTTGTACGCCGCCGCAATGAACGTACTGAACAGGGGATGCGGCTCCAGCGGCTTCGACTTGAACTCAGGATGAAACTGGCACCCGATGAAATGTTGATGGTTCGGCAATTCCACCATCTCTACGTACGTTCCATCCGGTGTAGATCCCGAAATGCGCAGTCCCGCCGCGACCATCGGCTCTTCATATTCGCGATTGAACTCATAGCGATGGCGGTGGCGCTCGCTGATTTCGAGCTTGTTATAAATTTTGTGCGCCAGCGTGCCGGGCTCAATCTTGCAAGTCCATGCGCCCAACCGCATCGTCCCGCCAAGTTCTTCCACGCCGCGCAACTCGCGCAATTTGTATATCACGCGGTGCGGCGTTGCCTGGTCGAACTCGCTTGAGTTAGCCTCCTCCAGCCCCACCACGTTGCGGGCAAACTCCACACAAGCCGTCTGCATGCCCAGGCAAATTCCAAAGTAAGGGACGTTATTCTCGCGCGCATATCGAATCGCAATCAGCATTCCCTCAATGCCACGCTTGCCAAACCCACCCGGGACAAGAATTCCGTCATAACCTTCGAGCTGCGCTTCTACGCTGCTCTCGTCGGCGGCCTCTAGCCCCTCAGCCTCAATCCAGTTCAACTGAAGCTTCAAATTGTGCGCCAGCGCGCCATGGATCAACGCTTCTTTCAACGACTTGTAAGAATCCTCATACTCCACATACTTGCCCACAATTCCAATCGTCACCGTGTCCTTCGGGTTGTAGACACGATGCACAATGTCTTCCCACTTCGCGAGATCGCGATCCTTCGCTTCCATATGCAAATATTTCAGCACCAGCGTGTCCACCCCTTCGTTGGCGAACACCAGCGGCACTTCATAAACCGAAGCCACGTCTTTTGCCGTGATCACGGCCTCTTCCTGCACATTGCAGAACAGCGCAATCTTCGACTTCAACTCCTTCGCCAGGAAGCGGTCGGTGCGGCAGAGCAGAATGTCGGGCTGAATTCCGATACTAAGCAATTCCTTCACCGAGTGTTGCGTCGGCTTGGTCTTGAGTTCCTGCGCTGCGGCGATGAACGGCACGAGCGTCACGTGAACGAATAACGTATCTTCGCGGCCCAGTTCCTGCCGCATCTGCCGGATCGCTTCCATGAACGGTAGCGATTCGATGTCACCCACTGTGCCGCCAATCTCGACAATCGCAACATCAACGTCCTGCGCGACTTTTTTCATCGCCGCTTTGATCTCATTGGTCACGTGCGGAATCACCTGCACCGTTTTGCCCAGGTAATCGCCGCGCCGCTCTTTGGCGATGATCTGCTCGTAGAGCCGGCCCGTGGTCCAATTGTTGTCGCGAGAAAGTTTGGCGTGTGTGAACCGCTCGTAGTGGCCGAGATCGAGGTCGGTTTCCGCGCCATCGTCGGTCACAAAAACCTCGCCGTGCTGAAACGGCGACATCGTCCCCGGATCGACGTTCAGATAAGGATCAAACTTCATCAGGTTCACTTTGAGCCCACGGCTCTCCAGCAAACATCCGATGGAAGCCGCCGCCAATCCCTTGCCTAGAGAAGACACAACTCCGCCCGTTACAAAGATGTACTTCGCTGGCATCTGTTCCTCGCTCTAAATTTTGTTTGAAAAATGGTGCAGGTGGGGTGCACGAACAATTATGGCAGAAGATGCCTGTGGAAACAAACAGAGAAATCGATGAGCTATTTAGTCGCTCAAGTAGGGACAGCCGCCCCCGGCTGTCCGTTCGAGCGCAAGCTCGATGGTTCTTTGCCCGCAGCTGCACCAGCCGCGTTGACTATCCCGGCGATGTGGGCGAAAATGATGCTGCACTTCCCTTCGATCCCGAATAGTCGGCCTAGGCTTTTTCGGCGTCGAATCGTGGGCCTGTGGCGCAGCTGGGAGCGCGCTTCCATGGCATGGAAGAGGTCGTCGGTTCGATCCCGACCAGGTCCACCAAATTAAACCTTCCTGGAATCAATCACTTTCAGACCGTCTTGCATGGTCCGCAACCTCATCGCAGCATTCGCTCGCGAGTGAGCGGCTGTGCTACAATAATTGTTAGTTTGTGCTACAAACACATCGCGTCACGGAGCTAGCCATGAAACGTGCCACCCGAGTCACTTCCTCGCAAGAAAAGACGCGCCTAGACAGTCGCGGATCCAGTAGGCTGCGTGAAATCCTGGTTATCGCCGAACAAGAGGGCCTGTTGCGCGGCGAACGAACCCAAGTGGTTCGAGGAAGGATGCCAGAGGCGCTGGTCGCACGGGCGAAGAAGCGCACCGGGATCAACTCGGACACGGATCTCATTGAAGTGGCGCTTGCGAACATTGCAGTTGAAGATGACTATGCAGACTGGTTGCTCTCTCGCCGCGGCGCTGTGAGTCGCGAGGCGGATCTTGAATTCTGACTTTCGCGCGACGCTCAGACGCCTCAAACCCGAGAAACGTCGGACTCCGCTAAAGCCGCGGGACCAATCCAACCTCGACTTCATTGAGGCTACCAGTAAGAATCCAGGAAAACTGCTCTATGACACAATGGTTTACATAGACATCCTGCAGAACCGTTTCCCGCACGGCGGCGAATTCATGCTGCGGGCAGCCGAAGCCTGGCATTCGCCCGTCACCGAAGCAGAGTTATCCGCGGCAATTGGATTACTCGATCCGGGTCATCCAGGAACCAGCGAGACTATCGAGCAGATTACTGCGGTGATCGAACGCCGCCCCAGCTATAGAACGATTGTGCCCGACCCCGAGATATGGCGGGAGGCCGGCATCTTGTCGGGTATTCTCGGCCGTTTGCAGGGATATGGCAAAGACCAGCGCCGCCGGACTTTGAATGACGCTTTGCTCTTCGCAACCGCGCGAAAGCGCGGTTGCGTGGTGCTGACTCGTAACGTCGTTGATTTCGATCTTCTCCAACAGCTCGATCCGTCCGGCCGCGTTCTGTTTTACAAATAGCAAGACTTTTGGATCGGCACACAGGGTTTCGAATCCTGCAGAAGAGTGACTGTCCGTGTTAAACAGCAGCATCTGCACGACTCGTGGCGGTTCGATCCTGACTAGGTCCACCAAATTCCACCCCGCTAGTCCTTCCACTATCGTTACAATTGAAGTCATGGCTACTCAGCCAATTCAAGGTGAAGTTTTCCGGCTTGATCACCTGTTTCGGTCGGACATTTTGCCGTCGTTGCGAAACTTGTTTGAGATCTCGCCCGACCTGAAACTCCTAGTGGAGCAGCGCATTCTGCAGATCCGCGTGATCGTCGATGCCGACGTGGTGCACCGTGAGCTGCGCTGGAGATTGGGTTCTAGAGAGAAACCCGAGGCACGGTCAGGCTTGGAAGAAGCCATCGATGCCGGCATTTTAGTCCTAATCGCGCCTGATTTCTTGAAGCTGGAGATCGAGAAATACCTTGAGACAATAGCCAGCCAATATGGAGCTTCGTTCGCTGAAACACAACGGGAATGGGAGCTTTTTCAGGCCAAACTTTATTTCTATAAGCCCTTGTCGAATTTAACCGATGGTGCTGTTGTTGATCCTAAGGACTTGCCTTATAAGTATGCGAGTGATGAGCTCGCATTACCTGTTTACACACGTGATCCGCATCTCAGGAAGATGGGTGCACCAGTAGTATGGGTTTGTATCGACAGGGCGTGTCGAGACCATGCTCGAGCCACAAGCGTCAAGCTCGGCTTCACAGTGGGTTCTACCTGCACGATCACTGTCGGAGTCGAAGCCCTTCGAGCGGCAACCCGAGTAATCAAGAGTCTATTCGAAGGATTCCGTCGATTGTCTCCTTGGCTTCAGTTTGCGATCGTCGGAGGGCTTGCAGCGATCCTGATCCATCCGAAGTCGCGAGCCAAGCTTTTACAGGCGTGGAATTCAGTAACCGGGGCTGCACGGCAGGCAAAAAGACCAGTATTGGAAGCGCTCTTGGTGCTTCTGCAGCAACTGGCGACAGCTGAATCTAATGCTACAAGAACGCTGAAGCAAGTACAGGCAGCGATTCCTCCATCTAAGAAGAGCACCGCAATTGTTTATGCTAGAAGAGTATGCGTGTTCTCTAGAGACCCACTTACCGTCGAAGAGATCGTGCGTAGAATGCAAAATGAGGGTTACGTTTCACGCGGGCAACGTCCAGAGGTATATATTCGCCGTTTGATGCGAGAGAGTTATCAGTTTTTTGAGGATTCGGCGGGGATGTGGAAGCTGCAAGCCTAGCACTTTCCGTACACATTCGATTCTCGCGATCTTCTTGGTGGAAGTCACGGCAGATCCCAACAGTCGAGGCGGTGGGTTCCTGTTTACTATATCCGCCTGCAACTTTCTGCATGGACGGCTCATCGAGGTCACGCAGTGTGATTTTCTTGATCGCGGGTTTCGTGGACTTCTTCACTTCGGTCGCAAACCGGATTATAGCCGGCGGTGAAGGATGCTAGGCTGTTAGAGTGAGTCCACGACCTATTCTGCCTGTCTTCCGCCGCGCGTTTCTAATTTTTTCAATTTGCTGGTTTTGCGATATTACACCTGCTTCTGCAGCGAGTTGGGTGGTTCGTGCACAGCCAGACCGATTGGTAAATGGCGGGCCAGTGTTGTTTCAGGTCAAGCCCCCCGCACGCCTGCAATCGCTAACCGGCGCTTGGATCGGGCACGAGCTTTCCTTCAGCTTTGATGCGAAGAGTAAAACCTGGTTCGCCTTAGGTGGAGTCAGCCTGGAAACTGCTCCCGAGGCTTATGCGCTGGAATTGAACGGTGAGACGGTCGCCGGAAAACTCCCGAGCCAGAAAGTTTCCTTCAGCCGCAAGTTTATCGTGGCCAAGGGCAAGTATCCCAAAATCGAAGTCAAGCTCAGCGTCGAAAGCAAATTCACTGAGCCCAGCCCCGAGCAGCAAAGGCAAATTCAAGAAGGACAAGAAATAAAAAAGGATTACCTCAGCCGCGTGACTCCAGAGCGCGAGTGGTCTGGCAAATTCGCTGAACCCGCCGTGGCCGCAATCTCCGACGTCTTCGGCTCACAGCGCATTTTCAATGGGAAAACTTCGAGCCCTCACCTTGGCCTCGATTTCCGCGTCCCCAGCGGAACTCCTGTTGAAGCCATGAATGAAGGTACGGTGCTGCTAGCGCGCCCACTCTATTTTGAGGGCAATTTTGTTGTGCTGGATCACGGACAGGGTCTGCTGACTCTCTACCTGCATCTTTCCGAGTTCAAAGTAAAGGAAGGCGACCACGTAAAACGGGGCCAGGTAGTCGGCTTGAGCGGAGGCACCGGACGCGCCACCGGTCCACATCTTCATGTGGCAGTGCGATGGCAGGGCACCTATCTCGACCCCGCTCGCCTGATGCAGCTGCGCCTGCCATAGCTGCTCCTTCTTCGTTTGAGAGAAAAACGTTCCCACCCGCAGCCCCGTTTCATCCGCGCGGGTAGCGTTCCTTCAGGATATCCTTCAACCCAAGCTTGCGGATCAGGCGATGCAGATTGTTGGGATGCATGCCTAGAATACGGGCGGCTTCGGCATAGTTGCCACGCGCCTGGTCCATTGCGTCGAGAACCAGTTTCTTCTTCGATTCCCTGATCGCAAAGTGATATTTCCCCTCGGTCATCTCTGGCGTCGGAGCGCATTCCAACAGCGATTCTGGCAGATCCTCCCGCAGAATCGAATCCGAGTCCGAGTCCCCCATTACCAGCGCACGCTCGATCGCGTTTTCCAATTCACGCACGTTGCCGGGCCAGTCGTAGTTAATCAGGCAGGCAAGAGCCTCGGGGGAAATCGGCTTGGGCTTCACTTTGCAGCGTTCAGCATGTTTTTGCACGAAATGTAGCGCCAGCGTGTGAATGTCATCTTTTCGGTCGCGCAGCGTGGGCATCTTCATCCTTAACACGTTCAAGCGGTAATACAAGTCCTGGCGAAAGCGACCGTCACGCACCGCCTGCTCTAGGTTGCAGTTGGTGGCTGCAATGAGGCGGATATCCACCTTGATGGGACGGGTCCCACCCACACGTTCGAACTCGCCTTCCTGCAGCACGCGCAGCAGTTTGACCTGCAGTGCGGGATCCATTTCGCCGATTTCGTCGAGAAAAACCACGCCCCCGCTGGCGATTTCGAACTTGCCCTTCTTCAGGCTGCCGGCTCCGGTAAATGCTCCACGCTCGTGACCGAATAATTCGCTTTCCAAGAGATCGTTCGGAATCGCGGCGCAATTAATTGCCATAAACCGCTCGCTCGCTCGCGGACTGTTACGGTGTAACTCCCGTGCCACCAACTCCTTACCGGTTCCACTCTCGCCCTCGATCAACACCTTCGAATCGGTGGACGCTGCTTGCTTGATGAACTGGTTGACCTCCTTCATGCGCTCGCTTTCGCCTATCAGGCTCCAGTCTTGGCTGATCTCTACCGTCAGGCGCCTATTCTCCTCCTCCAGCTCGGACAGGCGGCGGACCTTCTCCAGTGCGACTGCGGAGAAACCTGCGATCGCCGTCACCAATTGCAGGTGCTCTTCGGAGAGGCGGTTGCTCAGACTATCGCTGTCCAGATAAATGCAACCAATCACCCGTCGTTGAAACACGGTTAAGGGCACGCACAACAGCGAGCGTACGTCCGATGCTGCCAGGCTCTCGACCTCGCGCAAATCCTTGCTGCCGGGCACATCGATGGCTAGAATCGCAATCCCTTGCTCTAAAACCTTCTGGGCGATCGTTCGGCTCACCTTGACCCACGGAACCTGCCCTTCCTGCCGTATGCGGGCGAATCTCGAATTGACTTGGCCTTTCTTGTCCGCTAACAGAATGGCGCCTCGACTCGCGGGAACCACCTCAAAAATCAGCTCCAGGAGCTGTCCTTGCAGTTCGTCGAGATCGCGAATCGCAGGCACGATGCGGCTGATCTTGAACAGTGCGTTCAGATTGCGGGCCACGCGTGAGGTCGCGGGCAATTCGCGTAATAGCCGGTCTGGCTGCAGATAGACTGCGTCCCTGGGATGGATGACCGTCGTTTCCGCCGTGAACTGAGCGTCCGAAAATTCCACTTGGCCCACAGGCGTAGGATCTTCGTCTTCGAGCAAGAACAGAAAGGAGGAGTCGCTCGCGTAGATCTCGTCTCCGTGTTGCAGCCACTCCTCGTGAATCAGGGTGCCGTTGACCCGGGTTCCATTGCGGCTGCCGAGGTCCTGCACTCGGTATCTGCCGTCCTGGCAACTCAGACGGCAATGTTTTCGCGAAACCGAGGGATCGGTGACCGCGATGCCGTTAGAAGCTTCCCGGCCAATGGTGATTTCGCCTTCACGTAAAGGAATGGTTGAATCTTTTAAGGGCCCGGAAAGAACCACAAGTCTGGGGCGCAAGCTGACTTTACCTCGGGCACTTTATTATCATATTTTTGCCTCGAATTCACTGGCGAAATCGATTTTTCCCGTTATCCGAACAGATAGAGTGTGCTATCCGATCGGATAGCACATTTGTGCTGGTTTGGCACAGTGACGACGGCAGCGTCGGCACCCCCACCTTGGCGTAACGTTATATAAAATAGTCGATTATCGGGATATCCACAGTCTTTGCACAGCCTCAAAGATGGCTGGCCATCAGCATGCATCATGTCGAATGCACCGCTGCTCAGCAGAAAGCGATGGGGGAAGCGCTTTTTGAATTGGTTTTGCTGAGCTTGGTCGAATCAGGGATCCGAGGGGCCCCCTCATCGGATCCTTGATTTTATTTGTGTGT
>JBAPOI010000810.1:0-2128 GCA_049279555.1 Candidatus Sulfotelmatobacter sp. | reverse complement strand
CGATATGGTCGCCATCCTGGCGGATTTCGGAAGGGAAACCCGACGCGAAGATCCGGTGGTCCACTTCTACGAGACCTTCCTTGCTGCCTACAATCCGAGGCTCCGCGAGATGCGTGGGGTTTACTACACTCCAGAGCCAGTCGTCAAATACATTGTCAGATCACTCGACCTCCTCCTCCAGCGGCAGTTTGGGCTCAGTCACGGACTGGCGGACAAGAGTGTAGTGGCGATTCCAACGGCCGGTGCCAGCGGCAAAGGCGAATGCGAGGCGAGAACCCACCGGGTCCAGATACTTGATCCTGCGTGTGGAACAGGTACCTTTCTTTACTCGGTTGTTGCCACAATCCAAGAGCGATTTAGAGGCTCAAAGGGCATGTGGCCAGGTTACGTAGCGCAACATCTCTTGACCCGCCTATACGGGTTCGAGCTTTTGATGGCACCTTACGCTGTCGCCCACTTAAAGCTGGGGCTCCAACTGCGCGAGAGCGGCTATGACTTTGCTGCCGACGAACGTCTTCGAGTGTATCTCACGAATAGCCTAGAAGAAGCCCATGCACTCACTGCCTTGCCAGCCTTCGCACAATGGCTTGCGGCTGAGGCTGCTGCGGCCTCCGAAGTCAAACGCGATGTGCCTATTATGGTAGTGCTCGGCAACCCTCCATATTCTGGCGTCTCAGCCAATCGCGGAAGTTGGATCGAGAATCTCGTTGCGCTGTACAGGCATGAGCCTGATGGCTCTCCGCTTCGCGAGCGCAGACAATGGCTGAAGGACGACTATGTGAAATTTATCCGGTTTGCGCAATGGAGAATCGAGCAGACCGGATACGGTGTACTCGGCTTAATCACCAACCACGGATACTTGGACAATCCCACGTTCCGCGGTATGCGCCACAGTCTCATGGAGACATTTGATCATATTTACGTTCTCGACTTGCATGGTAATAGCAAGAAACGGGAGAGGGCGCCGGATGGATCTGTAGACCAGAATGTGTTCGACATCCAACAAGGCGTAGCTATCTGCCTCATGGTCAGGACCGGCAATACAAGAGGTGCTGGCTCTCGAGCGATCAGCCATGGCGATCTCTGGGGCGCGCGCGAAGACAAGTACAAGTGGCTCTCGTCCAACGATGTTTCCACTACGCCGTGGTCGTGCATCGAGCCAAAGCCGCCGTTCCTGTTCTTCTATCCTCGAAGCGATGACTTTGAGGAGGAGTATCAGGCTTATCCTGGCGTGAAGGACGCATTTCGGATTATGGGACTTGGATTCCAATCGTCCCGTGACCATCTGGTTGTCGGCTTCACCAGGGACGAGGTTATATTACGGATCGAGGCATTCCTCGATCCCACCGCGTCCGATGATGCAATTCGCGATCGCTTTTTCCCTGAGAAGAAGGTGGCGAACTACAAGCCTGGCGATACAAGGCAATGGTCGCTATCCAGTGCGCGGTCGAGCCTTCGGAGCGCTCCAAAGTGGCGTGACTCGGTCCGACCAACCCTCTATCGACCATTCGACCAGCGTTACGTTCTCTACGATCGCCGCATGGTGGATTGGCCGCGTCCGGAGGTTCTCGGACACATGCTGCACCCAAACATCTGCATGCTTGTCAATCGCCAATCGAAGGAGGACTTTGCCATTTTTTGCGCCGATATAATCACTGAAAGAAAGATAGCGGCCGTCTACGACGCCAGCACGACAGTACCCCTATATCTCTACGATGCCCAGAACGAACCGCAAGGCGGTCTACTCGGCGGCGGACGTAGCCCGAACCTGAAACCTGAGTTCTGCCGATTAGTCGCCGCTAGGCTTGGACTACGCTTCGTTGCTGAAGCGAAGAGCGACTCCAGAAGTTTCGGGCCAGAGGACCTGTTTGCTTATCTGTACGCTCTACTCTATGCACCTAGCTATCGGGTCCGCTACGCTACCTTCTTGAGAACCGATTTCCCTCGCCTGCCAATAACCAGAGATGTTGCTTTGTTTCGGCGACTCGTGGATCTCGGCACTCAGTTGGTTGAGAGTAAGCGTTCTCCGAACTGCACCTTTCGTTGCGCCCCCCAATCTGCCAGCCTGACCCGCCAGGAGGTGCGCCATGGCGGAGAGGCGGAGAGCTATTCGGCGGCGGAGCAGGAG
>JBAPOI010000809.1:0-2619 GCA_049279555.1 Candidatus Sulfotelmatobacter sp. | reverse complement strand
CCGAAATACATAGCATCATGGGCGTGCCAAAGGCGATTTGGAGCTTTCACAACGTAAGGGCGCGCAGCACGCAGGAGTCGATAGCTATTGCGTAGTCGTTTCTTAAGCTCCTGATCCTTTGTTTCGTCAACGATGAGTAAGTATTGATCGCTGTAGTCGATTCTCACACTTCCCGCTAGGTGATCGTGTTGGCTTTGCGCCCATTTTTCAATGCCCAACAAACACAGCTTGAACGCAGGAATTAATGGATGAGCAGTTTCAAAGAGTCCCTGAGGTAGAGCACTTTTAGCCAGCTTCTTTTCATTAATAGCGGCATAAATAAATGGTAGACGATAATGTCTCAAAGCCATAAGGAGAACAGTGATCGCATCGAACCGTTTAGCTTTGGCGATTCCCTTGAATGCTCCCTCGCCTTTGAACAATTCATAGGCGTGAAACTCTTGAAATTTTTCCTCGACCTCATCTGCGGGGAAAAGTTGTTCCACTGCTATCGAATGCATCCGTTCTGCCCATCCGAATTCGCCATGAGGAATTACGATGGCTCCAAACATTGCGAGAGAACCTTGTTGCTGCGAATCGTCAAGATATGCGAGATGCATGAAGATTTTCCTAAAGTTGAGCTGACTGGCACACACCACTCCTATGCCCTCGTTTCTAGAGGATTGGAATAGCGAATCACCAAAGGCTCCCGCGGAGAATCCGACAGTGACTTCGGCCAGTTCACAAATTCGGGCGCTGGCTTGTTCTTGCCCGCACACTGAAATCAAGGCAAACTCGACACCGAGAAACGGGCGAAGTCGCGGAAGAGGAAGGTCCGCCTCGGCGCGCCGCTTCCGCAAAGGATTAACGTTTCTCCCCTAATACGGCCCAATAATTCCCGCGATCGCGCGACTAGCCGGCATTTGTACCGTTGAACCCCGCGTGCCCGCACCCTGATCCAAGACATCCAAATACTTCAGACCCGACCCTGTGTTAAAGAGCACGACCGTATCATCGCCCGAGAAGAATCCGCTGGCTCGCAGCTTTTGGTAAGCCACGAGCGAAGCCGCTCCTTCCGGCGCCGCGAAAATCCCTTCAACCTCGGCCCAGTGTCGCGTGGCTTGCAATATCTCCTCGTCACTCGCTGCTAGCGCGAGCCCTCCGCTCTTCTTCAGGATATCGAGAATCAGATAGTCTCCATACGGCTTCGGAACTCGCAGGCCCGCAGCCAGAGTCGACGCATGCGGCCACATTTCCGCCACAGAGCGGCCTTCATCCCATGCTTTAACAATGGGCGCGCATCCCGCAGATTGCACGCTGATCATATTCGGGCGCTCTGAGCCAATAAATCCCAGCTCCTCCAACTCGTCGAACGCCTTCCACATCCCCAGCAAACCAACTCCTCCGCCCGTGGGATAAATAATCCCCTGCGGAAGTTTCCATCCAAGTTGTTCCGCGACCTCATAGCCCATGGTCTTCTTGCCTTCCACGCGGTAAGGCTCTTTCGTGGTAGAGACGTCGAACCATCCTTCGCGCTTCCACCCCTCGCGCTCCTTCAATTCGGCCACTTTTCGGGCGCAGTCTGAGATCAGGCCGTCCACCAGCGTGACCTTCGCTCCGTAGTAATCGCACTCGATGCGGTTCGCGGCGGGAACGTCTTTTGGCATGAAGATGTGCGCTTCCATACCGCCGCCGGCCGCAGCCACATAGGCAGCGAGGGCCGATGCAGCGTTTCCAGCGGAGGGTATCGCCAGCTTCTTCAGGCCGAAGTGCCGAGCCATCGTGACCGCAGCAGAGAGTCCCCGGGCCTTGAAAGAACCGGTGGGGTTCAGCCCTTCGTCTTTGATAAAGACGTTGGGGAATTCGCGGCTCCGCAGCATCGGCGTGAAACCTTCTCCCAGAGAAACAGGAGCCGCTTCAGGAAGCACGGCGTCATATCGCCACATGGTGGGCGCGAGCGGAAGCAGCGACGCCGGAGAAAAAGTCTTCTTGATTGTAGCGAGATCGTACCGCGCATAGAGCACTCCGCCATCTCGCGGACAAACAGTTTGCGGCTGGTCTGCAGGAAGATGCTCGCCGCAGCGGGTACATTCAAGGTAAGTGGGACGTGACACGGAGAGAGTTTATCAGGGCGGCGCGCGCGTCGCACCCGCAGAAGCATTCTGCCACAGGTGGCGCGCTATCTACGCGGCAGTTGCGGCACCGAATGTCGATGGATGATCACTCGGGTTCGTTCGCGAGTCATCCGGATGCGGCACAACACCCGGTCCGGGCCGATGCCGCAAGCATTGTTGCGCACTTGGATCCACGCGATCTGGTCCGGGCCAACAATCATCCACGCCGTTGCATTCGTGGCGTGGTTGGTCTGCTCAAGATAATAAGCGGCATTCAGGTCTGTGTCGGCCGCGTCTGCATTGATCATTTCGCAATCGACGGCGGGAGATCCGTCTGCCGGCGCGCAATAATCCTCATCGTGCTCCAGCAGAATTTTTTTGTCCAAGCCGCCAATGAAATAACGCGTTGTCACCGCCGGGATGCTCGACTCCATTGACCACTGGCTCAAGTACGCGGCAAACGCCGGAGGAAGCTGGCTCAACTTCAGGGCGTCTTCCTTCACCTGTCGTGAAAAAATCGTGACCG
>JBAPOI010000808.1:0-1642 GCA_049279555.1 Candidatus Sulfotelmatobacter sp. | reverse complement strand
TCCCGCAGCACCACCCTCGCCGCCATTCGGCCCTCCGATCGTCGATTGCGCTCGGAGGGCCACTTCGGCGGCGAGGTGCTGGAGCCTGGTTATGGAAACCGGCAAACGTTGGTGGTCACACCACTAGGTGTGGCAGTTGCAACCTCACGTCCAAATGCGGCGGCGGAGATCGTTAGGTCGCGCTCGACACTCGCGAGTTCTCCGACCTCTCGCTCGGATACGCCGTCCGCGTCTACAAGGCCCAGGGCATCACCGCCGAGACCTCGGGCGTCCTGATCGGCGGCTGGCAGACCGACCGTGAGCACGCCTACGTAGCCCTCAGTCGCGCCCACTGCTGGACACTGTCGCGCTGATTTGCATACCTGTACTGAAGTCGATCAGTTCTCAAATACAATGTAGTGTTTCGCGGCTTTCAGCAGATCGAATAAGCCATTCGCAACGAAAAATCCACACGCTGCTGAGATGAAGACATCAGCTGAAAAGTGGCGAACGTGAAACACGCCAAGCAGAAGTAACGCTGACAGTGCGCAGATCAGGTTGCTTCTTGCCCAGATCTTCCTGGCAGGACCGTCATCGCTATCAGAGGTGATCCCGTACAACCAAAGAGCGTTTAGGAGTAGGAGAGCCGCGTACATCCCCACAAACCGAAGTGCCAGGTCCCCAACAGATGCATGGCCAAGTTGCACACGCGGGTTCGCCATTTCGTCGAAGGCGTGACAAACGAAGAAGAAGAGCACAGCATGGCCGAGAGCAATTGGAATCTGAAACAGCGTGAGTCGCGCAAAGACCTTGTCTCCTATTTGAGGAAAGCGTTTTAGTACATAGTCATAGAGGTTCCGTGGAACCCAGAAGAAGCGAACCGCGAGGAGCATTACGGCGGCGAACGCGAACGTGATGACGTATAGGTGTAGCGGGCTGGATCGCGCTGGGTTTGGTGAGAAGAAGATTAGATACGAGGTTTCTACGACGTTTTTGAGGCCGTAAGTCATTGCCACCGCGTAGACGGTTTGTACCAGGCTCATTCCCGTCCTTATGTCGTTGTGCTTCAGCGGTTGCGCTTTGAATTCAGGCATGGGAAAGTGCTCCGTAGGTGGCCTTAACGTTCGGCTTGGCCGGAGGCCATTCCTGTACCTCGCCCTGATTGCAACCGATGATTCAATGCGATACGCGCCAAGTGAATGATCGAGGAGAGCGATAACGGTTAGGACATCACGCGAGCACTCCACAGTGTCAGCCTTATGTTGCTTGGCTCAAATCTGCTCGGCGTGTCTGTTCCAAATGCAGGTGCGCGCGGTTCCTGCGGCGATGCGGCGCAGGGCCAGAATTCGAGCGTCGCCTCAAGTCTGGCGCGCTTTCACGCCGTGTTTGGACTTGGCCTCAGTTCTAGCGAGCTGTACGAACAGCCGCTTGACTTTCCCCCACCAACCCCCCGCCACGGCTCGCGCTCAAACCACCGCGTCAGCCCGATCAACCCCCAGTTCGCGCCCCGCAGCAACAACCCCTGCCCGGGCGGCAGCTTCGCCACCTCTCCCGGGCTCAGCACCCGCTGGCGCTGCGTCTGGTAGCTGACCGATTCGTTGTAGCCGTGCGGGCTGAGCCACTGGTCGTCTTCGCTGGCGCCGATCGAGGACGACACCACCCT
>JBAPOI010000807.1:0-6674 GCA_049279555.1 Candidatus Sulfotelmatobacter sp. | reverse complement strand
CGATTTATATCGACAATCCGGCAGCCGCCAACCGCGCCATCAACCTGCCCGAGTTCGTCAATATCGCGCCCAACGGATTGCAGAACATCGATGTGCCGGCGTCGGAGTTCTATCGCGTTGTCGACCTCGCACTTGATGAACAGAAGAAGGGCGACAACGCAGCGGCTCTGGCCCAATGGAAGAAAGCCCTCGAGATGGAGCCAGACGATGCGCGTGCAAACAACGGCATGGGAATTGCGTTGTCAGTGGCAGGAAATTCCGCGGAAGCCATCGACTATTTCCGGAAAGCCACTCAGCTCAATGGCGATTTCTTTGAGGCGTTCTACAACCTGGGACTTGAACTGGTGAAGAAGAACCGGGTGAACCAAGCCATCGACGCGTGGCTGAATACGGTTCGCATCAGGCCGCAGTTTGCGGGAGGACATGAGAACCTTGGTTATGCGTTCTATCTGCAAGGAGATTTCAAGGCTGCAATCTCACACTTGCGTTCTGCGCTGGCGGTCGAGCCGGATCGAGTCTCAGTGCTCAACCTGGCCGCAAGTTTGCTAGCAACCTGCCCGGATTCCTCGATTCGAAACAGCAGTGAAGCAATGGCCTTGGCGGAACGGGCGAACCGGCTCACCGATGGAAAAGATCCATCGATTCTCGACACGCTGTCGGCTGCCTACGCCGAGGCTGGCCGATTTCCGCAGGCAATCGAGACCGAACAACAGGCGATGAACTTGGCCACGCAACAGCGCAAGAGCGCACTCGCCGAAACGCTGAAGATCCACTTGGGAAAATATCGATCCAACATGCCACTGCGCGAACCGCCGGATCCCGTCTCGTTCTGATCTGGAGAAATCAAGTCTTAAATTGACTGGACTGTTTCCCCAAACCTAAACCTTCGCGGATTGTGATCAGCTGATTGGCAGGCACGCCTTTTAGAGTTTCGACTCCGCCGAGCGGCCAGCGCACTTCAACGTCTGCCGTTTTCAGGGCACCGAGTCCGAAATGCAACCGAGGATCATTGGAAGAAAGATAGCTGGATTGGCTCATCAACTCCTGCGCCTGCACCTTGCCCCCGTAACGGACGATGACGCGTGATCCAATTGCACTGCGATTGCTCTTCGTTCCCTGCAGCTGCACCTTGAGCCAATGGTTGGCTGAGGGGGCATCGTTGCGCAACAGGGACGGCGGCTCATTCTGATTCATGACGAGCACATCCAGATCTCCGTCATTGTCGAAATCGCCGAAAGCACAACCGCGGCTCACGTGTCGCGCAGAGATGCCGGGACCGGCCTCTTCCCCCAGCTCAACAAATCTTCCATTCCCTTGATTGCGAAATACGATGCGCTGGCCACGCCGGGGATACTTGGGATAAACCGGTTCCAATTCTGGGTACACAGTGCCGGTTACCAGCAAGATGTCGGGATAACCATCGTTGTCGAGATCCACCATGCCTGTGCCCCAACTGATGAAGCGGTGCTCGGTGGCGAGGCCAGCTTGAGCGGTGACGTCTTCGAACTGTCCCTTGCCCAGATTGTGATAGAGCCCAGTTGCCTGATTTTGAAAATGAGTCTTTACGAAGTCCAGATGTCCATCAAGGTCGTAGTCGCCCAAACCCACGCCCATGCCGGCGACCTCCCGCCCTTCGCCGTTCAGCGCCACGCCGCGCAACAAGCCCTCCTCCCGGAAGGTGCCGTCGTGATTGTTCATCAACAACAGGCTTGGCGTGGAATCGCAAGCCACGAGAATATCCGGCCAGCCATCTTCGTCTACGTCAAAAGCGGCAGCGGTTAGTCCGTACGAGCCGTGTAGCGACGCGATGCCGGAAGATTTCGAAACATCCGTAAACGTCCCATCCCCGTTGTTGCGGTAGAGCGAATGCGTCGGAAGGGACAGCCCGCTCGGGCCGCAGTTCACGGGCACTCCTTCATAGTTGCAGTTCGGCATTTGCAGGGATGGTTTGGGTGCATTCTTCAGATCGATGTCGCAGTAGTTGGAGACAAACAGATCGAGGAATCCATCGCGGTTGTAGTCCACAAACGTACAGCCTGCGCCGAAGCGAGTGCGCGAGTCGATCAGTCCTGCCTTCGCAGTTGCATCTGTGAAGGTGCCGTCTCCGTTGTTGTGGTAAAGGCGATTCTGACCGTAGTAGGTAACAAACAAATCCTCGAAGCCATCGTTATTGTAATCTCCCACGCAAACACCGGTGGCCCAGCCGGCGTCAAGCAGGCCCGCCTTCTCGGTGACATCGGCGAACGTACCATTGCGATTGTTTTTGTAAAGACGGTTACTGGCGCCCGGCGGAACGCTCTCCAATCGGCGACCACCAAGAATCAAGAGATCCATCCAGCCATCGTTGTCGTAATCGAAAAACGCGCAGCCCCCGCCCATGATTTCCGTCACATAGGTCGCGCTTGTGCCTTCGCCGTAAAACATGGTCTGGGTCAGCCCCGCATCTGCGGCGATATCAGTAAATTTTGAAAATGGCGGCGAAGTCTTGAAGTCGGGGGCGGTAACGCCGAAACATCGAGGGACGAAAGCCGAAGCCAGCACTGTTGAGACCGCTTGCAGCCAGCGGCGGCGGCTCCAAAAAACTGGACTCAGCAAACTCATGCGGGGAGTTTAACACTGGCGAACCCCGCACTAGGAACTGTGCCTGAGCATGAAAGCGATTTCAGAACTGTGGGACAACTTACCGTCGCGGTTCGGCTGAAGCTTCGTTCAATGCCTGGCTCAACTCTTGCGCTTGAGCGTTATGTGGCTCCAATTGCAGAGCGCGAGCCACGGCTTCCTTTGCGTCCGGAATCTTCGGTTCGAGAAAAAATGTCGCCGCCAAATTTATCCAAGCCTTGGCAAACCCCGGAGACGCATGCACCGCCGACCGGAAGTGTTCCTCAGCGGAAAGAGTTTCTCCAGCACGCGAGGCCAAAAATCCCAGCTGACTCTGAGCTTCGGCCATGTTGGGGTCGATCTGAATCGCCTGTTCGAGAGCAGTGCGTTCGTTCGCGATATCACCGGCCTTATCGAGGGCCATCGCCAGTTTGTAGGCGAGTGAAGCCTCTTTCGGAGCCGCGGCCAGAGCCTCACGATACAGACTGACCGCCTGCTGAAAATCCCCCGCAGCCGCCTTCTGGTCCGCGAATGCCGCTTCTGCGGCCGCCTGCGTCAGGTCAGACTTTTGCTGGGTTTCCGCCTGGTAAAGCTCAAGCTGCCGCTTAGCTTCCTGATCTTCTCCCAAGGTTCGCAGCACCGCGGCCAGTTCAAATCTGATTTCAGGATCCTGACTTCCCAGCGCAAGCGCCTTTTCCAGTTGCTCTCTTGCTCCCGGAGCGTCCTTCAGTTTCGCCAGAACACTTCCGAGGCTGTGGCGGGACTCGATGTTGTTGGGATTCAATGCAACGGACTCCCGCAGATGATCGCGAGCCAAAAGATAGTTTCCCGCCCGCTGTTCCAGGACTCCGTTGAGGTTGAGAACTTCCCAGTTATGCGGAGTCTCCGCCAGGAGTTTGTGTCCCAAACGCTCTCCTCTTTCTGCTTCGTCGTTCAGAACCAGAATCCGCAGGTAGAGCAACCGGAGGCCCACGTCCTGAGGGTGTTGCTTCAATGTTATTTCGAGAATGTCCTCCGCTTCCTGTTTTCGAGCTTGCAGGACGAGTACTCCTGCCAATGCTTTCGCTAGCTGCACGGAAGACGGGTGCGTGCGCAACGCCTTATGCAACACCGCGGAGGCATCCTCAAGCATTCCTAGCTGGCCATAAGCGAATGCCAGATCCAAAGTTCGCGGCTCCGATAGCGCGACAGAACCAGCAGCCGGCTGTAGTAATGTGATAAGCGAACGGAAATCTTTATCCAGGAGCAGGTCTTTGGTGAGGCCATCAATCGCAGCTGAAGACTGTAGATTGATGGCGAGTGCGCCCCTCCACTCGTTTTCGGCATCGCTCGTCCGCTGCATTTGATCGAATGCACCGGCCAATGCCAAATGCGTCTTCAAGCGTCTTGGATCGATACGAATGGAGTGCTGCAGAGATTCAACTGCACAATCGAACTGACGATGAGAGCTAAACCAAATTCCCAGCTGTTCGAATCCTTCCGCAGAAGGTTGAGATTGCATTCTCGCCTCAAGCGCTGGCGGGCCACTGCATGAGGCGTTGGCGCACGTACTCGGCGCGATGAAGGTTGCCGCCAAAAGCACGGTCATTCCGCTTAAGACCCTTTGTATGTAGCGTCGGTTCGATCGAAACATCCGCAGCAGTATCCTCAACGGCACGATACGGGCCAGTCTATATGACAACCATCTTGGCGATTCTATTCTTGCGAGTCACAGTTCCCGCCGTCACTTCCCTATTGCGCACAGTGTTTCTGATTTACCATCTCGTCGATGCTTTCCGCAAAGTTCAGGTGCCGGGAAGGCCATTGCAATTGTTCATGAGGGGTTAGAAATTGTTTTTCGCCACTTTAGCCCGGCGTGTCGTCTTTGTCGTCTGCTCCATGCCTTTTCTGGCAGTCGCTGGACAATCCGGCGATTTGGCGGAACACTCTCGCTCGACGGCGGATCATCTCGATGGCGCAGAATGGTGGCCAACCAAAGGCGCGCCTGCGTTTGAGGCGTACGCGGGAAAGGGTGGGTGCGCCAGGTGTCATTCCAAAGAATCCAGGTCACAACTTCAAACGCCCATGGCAGGTGCCGCTCTTCGGATGAGCGAGAATTCTCACGATCAGAGAATCGGCCCAGAATCATTTCGCAGCGGGTCCTACCTATATCGGGTGTCTTCGGATAATTTCTTTTCGAAGTTGGTCGTCAGCTCTGGCCAGCAGTCGATCGCGGCGAACATCGAATGGATCATGGGCGCCGGCGTACATGGCCAGACTTACATTCTGGAAAGCAAGGGTACGCTGTACGAGAGCCAGGTCAGTTTCTTCTCCGGCTTGCACGGCATGGATATAACTCCCGGGCATCCGCCAACCGAGGAAGGAAATCTTCAGAATGCGCTGGGAGAACGCCTTTCCGCATCCACGGGTTCACGATGTTTCGCGTGCCATACCACCGCCTCAACGACTAAGAATCGGTTTGACCCTAAACGTGCGACGCCGGGTGTTACGTGCGAAGCGTGCCACGGTCCCAGTCTCTCTCACATCGTGGCGGCAACCATGGAGCAGAGGGACGAAGCGAAAGCTCTGATCCTGAATCCACGTTCGCTTAGTCCGGTGGACTCCATTGACTTCTGTGGTGCGTGCCACCGGACTTCGGTGGATGTTGTGATGGCACAGTCTTACGGAGTCTCGAACGTGCGCTTCCAGCCCTACCGGTTGGAAAAAAGCCGGTGCTGGAAGACTCAGGCAGATGATCGGCTTTTGTGTATCGCCTGTCATAACCCGCACGAACCTTTGGTTCGGACCGCCAGCTTTTATGACCAGCAGTGTTTGAGTTGCCATCGCTTGCGGGGCGAGGAATCTGGCAGATCCTCCAATGCTCCCGGTGCGAAAGCTTCCGATTTGGTATGTCCGAAAGCCATGTCGGAGTGCACGAATTGCCACATGCCGAAATACGATGTTCCCGGAGATGCATGCGAAATTTACCGATCACTTCATTAGAATCGTGCGTGCAGGAGCCCCCTATCCGAATTAGCGTAAAGGGCCGCTCACGACAGCACCGCTTCCGCGGCCGGAACAAATCTTAACCAATCCTACTTTCGTCGGATGCGCAATAGTGTGATCGGGGGTACAGTCACGCAGCAGTACTCTGTTTCTTGCATTGCGCTAATTAAATATTCTGATGCTCTTTGGGAGCATGAGAAACGACAGTTGAGCTTAGGGAACGTGACGGCGGCAATGCAAACGATTACATTTTAGTCGTTGATTCACTGAGACATCGGGTTGAGCGCCAAACCTGTTCAACGACCCGATTCGTTCTTCTCGCGGGTAGGGAGTTTATTTCTCGGAGGCTTTCCATGCGGCTTTTCGATCGGTTCTTGTTGGTATCGACCCTAACGATCTTCGCCCTTGGTGCAACCCCGGCACTCGGCCAGGGCACCAGTGCGAGTCTGACCGGGCAGGTTACCGATTCCTCCGGAGCAGCGGTGATCGGCGCAACTATCAGCGTCAGAAACACCGGCACGAACTTGACGCAAAGTTCAACCTCAAACGGCGAGGGCGTTTATCTGGTTGCGCCTCTGCCGCCGGGCGATTACTCACTGACCGTCCAGCAGAGAGGCTTCGAGCGCTACGTGCAAAATGGCATCGTGCTCACCGCGAACCTGGAGGCGACACAAAATGTCACGCTCAAACCCGGGAACATATCGGAGACCGTAGAAGTGACCGCGGGCGCGGAACTAATCAATACCACTTCCGCTGAGTTAGGGACCGCCGTCAATGAGTTGGCGATCAGCCAGTTGCCGCTGAACGGACGCGATCCGTCATCGTTGGTTCTTCTCGCTCCCGGGACAACGAGCGTCACCGTGCCGGGAGGGTCTGGAGGAGGCATGGGAGGCCAGCCTGGCGTGCAGTCTGGTTTTTCTTTTCCAACTGAGACTGGAGCTTCGGCGAGTGGAGGCCGGCAAGGCAGTACCTACTACCTGTTGGATGGCGTCCCGCATATGGATAACTACACTTTGCTGGCAGCGCCGTTTCCTAACGCAGACGCTACCCAGGAATTCCGCGTCATCAGCAACAACTTCAACGCCCTATAC
>JBAPOI010000806.1:0-2307 GCA_049279555.1 Candidatus Sulfotelmatobacter sp. | reverse complement strand
GAGGTGGAAGGCAAACAGCTTTACCGGCACATCGTACGTCATGTTCAGCATAAACACCTGGATCATGGCGGCGAGGCTGATCAGGGCGCCGAAGGTGGCCGTGCGAGGGACGATCAGCAGCAATCCGGCTGCTAATAGGACGCAGCCGGTGAAGATTTCATAAGCCGGGGCCGAACCCATGGAGGTCCAGAGAACCCCCATGGGAGAGAACGTGCCGAAAGGCTGCAGCAGCCTGCTCAATGGCGGATACGGCATCTGTACCGGGATGATTTTCACTAAGCCGTAGCCAATCATGGTTCCAGCAAGGGCGAAGCGCACGAAAAGCCGAAACCACTTATGCAGCTCAGCATAATTCTCCCGGCTGCGGTCGAGAAGTGACCAGACGACGGTCGCGGCAGTGGCAATCATCAGCAGGCAGAAGGCCGTGACCCAACCGAACATGCAGTCGGCGCTGCCGCTGTTGCCGCCGAAGGCACACAGGGGCGCATTCACGTGGAAAATATGGGCGGCGGTCCAGAAGATCGCGGGGCGCAGCGGCCAGAGAGTGGCCGGATCGGGAAAGCCTCCAGATCCCCCGGCAGCGCTGAACAGGCCGGAGATGATTTCCGTGGCAAGACAGTACAACCCCAAATATACCAGCCAGAATCGAAAGGCGATCCGGAGAGCTAGGTTCCACCTCGCAATGTTGGCTTGGGGCTGGATCGGTTCGGTCTGAAGCTGTGGGATCGTCTGAAGCTGTGCGTTCATTCGAGACCTCCGTCAGAAAGCGGCTGAGAATAGGCCATTAACTATCCTGCGATGGCATGAGGCTCCAAGTTGTAAAAACTGCGAGGATTGTTTACAGCGCATTATGAACTTCTGTTGTGGATTTCAAGGACTCCCGGGGTGATTTTTCAAAAGTCGAACAAAAACCAAGATAAGCAACCAAAGTATGGAGGCGTTTTCCCGCTAATTTGAAGATGGCATTAAGATTCCCTGCCATTGATGGACTGGGCCTAAACCGGCGGGTTCATGCCTCGCGAAGGGCAATCATCGGGTCCACTTTCGTCGCGCGCCGGGCCGGAAGGTAACTGGCTAGAACGGCAACGGCAAACAAAAGCGAAGGCACGATCAGAAACACCGCCGGATCATGCGGACGCACGCCGTAAAGCACACTGGCCATCAACGAGGCGCCGGAGGCAGCCAGCAAGACACCAGTCATGATTCCGACAGCGGCGAGAATGAAACCTTTTCCCAAGATCAATTTCAAGACGTCGGCTCGCGTAGCTCCCAGCGCCATCCTGAGACCAATCTCGCGGGATCTTTGACCGACCATATACGCCAGCAAGCCGTAAATCCCAATGGAAGCAAGGAGCATTGACAGTCCAGCGAATCCACCCACCAGGCCGGCAGAAAAACGGCGTGAAGCCAGTGACCGATCAAGGATGTCGTTCATAGAAGAAACATTAAATACCGGCATGCCGGGATCAATGCTCTGGATTTCATGCCGAATCTGTGGTTCGAGCAGGGTCGCGGGCAGAGACGTCCGCAACACCACGCTCACTCGCCTGCTGGGGTCTTGATAGGTCGAAACATAGATGTGGGGAACGCCATCGATGTCGAGGCCGTCATTCTTGATATCCTTAATAATACCTACAATGGTCATCCACGGCCGAGTAGGGTCTTGCCCGAACCGCACTTGGCGGCCCAGCGGATCGCGGGTTGGCCAATACTTATGGGCGGTGCTTCCATCAATGATGGCCACCGGCTGTTTGCCGTCTTCATCGCCCTCGGTGAATGAGCGGCCGCGTAGCAGCGTCGCCTGCAACACCTTAAAATAATCGGGGCTTATCCGAATTCTCTCGGCGCGCAGATCCTGCGAGGACTCGACCGGTCTATCTTCAATCGCTAAGCTACCGCTCGCGTTGGGGTCGCTATTGGTGGTCGGTAGAGATGAGGTGATTGCGGCGAGTTCCACTCCCGGAATTGCCTTCATGCGCCGCAGCAACTCACGATCGAAGGTAGCTCTGCGAGGAGTATCGAGATACTGATCCATCTTCGGATCGTTGGGACCCGCAAGCCAAATGTTTGCAGTGACAACGTGGGCTGGATTAAAGCCTGGATTTTCCTGCAACAGATCCCGCAGCGTACGCAGCAGCAAGCCGGCTCCGACCATCAGTACGACGGCGAACGCAAGTTCAGAGACGATTAGAACATCCCGCAATCGGCCGGTCTTAGTGCTGGAGCCGGACCCGAGACTGCCTTCACGAATGGCCGCGTAAAGAGCGACCTTTGCCGAATGAAGCGCTGGAGCAAGTCCAAACACTA
>JBAPOI010000805.1:0-10554 GCA_049279555.1 Candidatus Sulfotelmatobacter sp. | reverse complement strand
GGAAGCATGCTTCCTCCGTCTGACCCTCCACCCAGAGGATGCTGTCTGCCCCGAACACATCAGACAGCCGCGCTCCGATCTCGGAAAGGTAGGCCTGGAGATGCTGTGCGTTGCTTGGGTCCATGATTTCCAGAACACTTTCGCCCTCATCAGAGCGCACCATCGTGAAAGTGGACGGATTTGACGCGGTGATCACCGTGGGAGAGTGTGTCGCGAAGATGTACTGATGCTGCGGGTATTTCTTCAGCACCTCGATCAGCTTTCTCACGGCCCCCGGGTGCAGCAAACTTTGGGGCTCATCTACGAGGATGGTCTGCGGATGGTCCGAGGTCGTGACCACGTAGAGGATCGCCAACACTTGGCCGATCCCGGACCCGCATTCATCCAAAGGCACGGCAAGGTCTCCGCGTTCCGTCGCAGGGTTATGCGACCACACTAGGATCTCAACTTGGTTTGCTCCAACGGGCCGCACCGAGACCTGCCGAACCTGGGGAAGGATTTCCGTGAGCAAGACGTTCAGTCGGTCGAACCGAGCCGGATTCGAGTTCAGAGTGTTCAGCACCTGCGGGAGGTTGGAGGCGTCCGGCAAAAGGACAGGGTTGTCGCCAAAGGCGTAGCGCCCTAAGTTAAACCGTTCCGCTTTGAAGCGATAAATCCTTTGGCTCAGGAATTGCACTAGCGGAACACGGACATCCTCCGCGGGATTCTGAAAGTGACCTCCGCTGGTCGTCACCAGTCGGTCGGCGTTAGCGGCGACCGGGAAGAGCACCGGTAGGTGCTGATATGGGTGCGGCTGGACTTCGTATACGCCGAAGAAACTTGCGCCCTCGACTGTCCACAGCCCGCCGTTTGGTCCTTGCGCAAACCGTATTGGAACGCGTAGCTGCGGCTGCTGGATCAGGATCCCAAGCTGTCTGTCCATCGACTGCTGTGTGCTGCCAGCGTCCGGCGCGGGGAATAATTGATCCACTCTCGTGCCCCGCATGAAATGCAGTAGCTCCTCTCCGCTCAGCACGAAGGTCCCACGAACTGCACTCGTTGGCTCGGGCAGGCCCCCTACCACTGGAATCGTGCGGATGCTGCGATGGGGCTTGAGTGAAATCCGGAAAGTGAGCACCTCAAGCAGCGCGGTTTTTCCAGAGCTATTCTGGCCGGTGACTATATTGAACCCAGGCTTGAGATCAATTTCAGTCGAGTCGCGATAGCTCTTGTAATTAAAAACCTGCAATTTACTGATGTGCATAGCGCTGGCAAGATTCTCACAAGAATGGGGCCCGTGCAACCGAGCTATGTTATCGCGACTGATCCAACGGCTGCGTGCGCGAATCTGCGCACTGCCGGCTGCCGTCCTCGCCACGCCCACCACAGGACATACTGCGACCACATACTCATCCACAGCTCCGGCGTGTTGTGCCCAGAGCTGCTGCCAGCCGGATGGCCATCGCGGCAGAGATTCCGGCCTTGCCGTTGAGCACGCGCGAGAGCGTCACGCGTGTAATTCGCAGATGGGCTGCGGCTTTGTTTACGGCCAGGTCTCCCAAATATTTGCGAAGAACCAGACCGGGATGGGGTGGATTGCGCATGCGTTTTAATGAGTCGGACCTTCCGCGGCTCAGCGTATCTCGTCTTCCGGCTCAGGCGGCGCCTTGGGAGCAGTCCGAAGAAACTTCATCAGTCCAGCTCCAGTTGCCTTTCCAGCCCGCTTCTTAAAGAAGTCAGCCGCAGTCTCCACCACTCCTACTTTTTGCGCGACCGCGGCGGCGATCCACTGATTCAGGGAAACCCCATCCTCCTTCGCTAGGCGCTGCGCCGCCTTCTTGATCGAGAGAGGAAGTTTTAACGGATAGGTCGCTTTGCTCATAATTTCACCTTCTTTAGTAATTCTGCCGGGCGCATGATCGAAATTTCAAATCGAGCGCCCGCCTCGGCGAAATCGGCCACATTGTATGTAACGACGGCGTGTGCCCGCCCATTGATCGCGGCTTCCAGAACCATCTCGTCGTTCGGATCAGGCGTCTGCGGTCGCCATTGAAAGTGAACTTCCACCGGCTCAACCACTGCCGCCAATTCTGCTAGGAACTCATCGACTTCCTCGGGCATCAGACCGTGAGCTAGGCGATGCTCCGGACGCTTCAGTACATCTTCATACTCCAAAAAGAGCGGCGGGGTCGCCAGGAGCCTCACTCGCCTCTCAGCCACTAGGCGCAAGACTGCATTCCCTGCTCCCAATCGCGTCCGCAGTCCGGCAACGACAACCGAAGTATCGAGGACAATCTTTAGCAATACATCGTATAGGATATCACATCGTATAGTACCCTTCTAGGCGAGTGAGGGCCTTTCGAGTTCCCGTTCTGGGAATCGTCCTCTCAATTCTCTTGCCCTCGACTTCTCATTCCTATCGAATAGAAACATAAGGCGGCATTCGCGGAATTTTTCTCCGAATGCCGCCGTTTTCATTCTGAGGTGGGCATGACAAACTCGAAGGACCGAAAGAACCGGAAAAAACAAGAACCAAAAATTACCGACAAAAAACTCCGCGGCGAATGGGCTGAACTGTGCTTCATGGTTCGCGCCGCCGAGCATGGTTTGCAGTTGAGCAAACCTTGGGGAGAGATGAGAAGCTACGACTTCATCGTAGGCCGCCCCCGCCACTTCGTCTCCGTGCAGGTCAAATCCACCATCGCCGAGTTAGGCACCGGCTACGTCTGCACCGTGCGCGGCGGACACAAGCCGTATCCGCCCGGGTCCTTCGACTTTCTCGCCGCCTACGTCGTCCACGACAACGCTTGGTACATCATCCCAGAGGAAGAAATCTGGGGAAAGGACTGCGTTGCGCTCTACCCCAAATCGTCAAACGCCAAGCACGAGAAATATCGCGAGGCATGGCATCTGCTCGGTCCCGCTGCTCACTCGCCGGGTCAGATCGATAGCATCCAGGCGTGCGCCGAAGAATCCTTATTTGAATCGCGTGAATGAGGAGCGGGCTAGAACGTGCTCCTCATTTTCGTAACTATTTTGATACAGCATCTACGTAATCGAGCCTCGGTATTGAACTGCGGGTCATGCTGGCGGAGATTGTTTCGCGGATTTCCTCAGCTTTCCACAAGGAAGTGTCATCGTCCACAGTTTCTGCACAAGGGCGAAATGGTTTTCGGTTGCGGCGTTTTGCAATCTGCTTGAAAGTGATTTCAGCGCATACGTGAGAAGCTTTCGGGCTTGCTGAATGACGATGCGGCGACGCCGGTGGCAGCTGGCGATTCTCGAGGGTGAATCGCCGGGGGAAAATCGGAAACGCGCGCGAGCGTGTGAATGGTTGCCCGGGCATTGCGGCCTCCTCTACTTCCTGCTCTTTGAGCGGGATGGGCCGCTGGCCAACGCTGGGTTGCGGAGAAGCGGTTCTTCGGAATCGCGAATCCGCGGCCAGTACTGGTAAATGTGGCACTCCTCACTCCGGTGAGTGAGCGCTTTCGGCCCAGTACAGTCATCCTGCCGCCTCTAGGCGGCGGGCAAGCAGAACGAAGTTTCCACGAAACGATGCGGCGACGGTGGCTGGCTGTCGCCGCATTTGTTTTTATTGGAGATGACGTTTTCCTCGGACGTCGATCTTTATCCTGAACCTTTAATCTCCCTCTAACAAGTTACGCGGCTTCTGTGGTGCCCTGCGGGGGCGTGGTTCTGATCGTCTCTGTTTCTGATGGAGGTGTTTGTGGCACGAGAGAATCTTTCAAGCGCAGGAATCGTTCTTCGAAATATTTGCGCGAGAGGTAAGCGACGGCGATGGCTCCGCCGCCAGCTAGTGCGAAGCGCAGAAAGACTCGTGCGAAATCTGTGCCTGGAACCGCAAGTGGAGGGAAGTAACGCGCGTAGATCCAATCGTAGATGCGAAATGCGAGCAGGTGGTCGAGATAAAGGCCGTAACTGAGATATCCGAGGAAGCGCAGGACGGAGAGGTTTACGTAGCGGCGGGCGGAGCTGGTTCCAGCGAGCAGAAAAAGCAGCAGAATGCCGGCAAAGAATGCGTTGATCAAGGTGAACTGAAGGCCTGCGCCGAGCAATCGACTTCGCGTGTCGATGCCGAAGGGGCGCGCGACGATCCCCAGGGCGGTCGCCGACGCCAATAGAATGCAGCACAACTTCCAGACTTGCTTCCTGGTGATCGCGGTGCGAAGGGCTACTGCAAGCAGGCTGCCTGCTGCTAAGCCATCGGCGACAAACCATGTGTACCAATCCAAGCCGCCGCCGTAGCCAAGGGCGAACGATACGGCACGCAGAACAGGAATGAAAACGATGATCGATGCTGAAATCGTGGCGAGCCGTCGCATGGTCACGTTGCGAACCACGAATGGCCAAAGCAGATAAAAGTGCTCCTCCACCGCCAGCGACCATAACGGACCGTAGGCGCAGGGGACGCCGAAAAATTCAGTCATGTTTGCCAGATAGAAGAAGCTGAGACCGACAAATGCGTAGGAAGATGTGCGAAACACGAGCAAGAGGATGAGCAGGGCATAATAGGCGGGCAGGATACGCAAGGCCCGGCGGGTATAGAAGCGGCGGTAGAAGTGAGGTTTGTCTTTGGAGTCGAGCAGGATGCCGGTGATGAGAAAACCGGAGAGAACGAAAAACAGGTTCACGCCGATCCAACCGAATCGAGTGGCGCTCATGAAGGGACGGACCCACGGGTCAAACGCCGAACTTCCGTAGCGCCAATAGAAGCCGTGATGCAGAAGGACTCCGAGCACGGCGATGCCGCGTAGCGTGTCGAGTTCCGGCATGAAAGGGCGGAGCAGTTTCTGTTGAGGCGCGCCGGAATCTGGGATGGCTAAAGCACCCGAGGGCATGAGGAAAGCCATTGGAACCCATGCGGGGAGGGGCGGTCAAATTTTTTCTTCGTTAGGGCGGCGGTGGGGTTTGGCTTACGCGCTAGTTTTTCCTAGCCCTTTATTCTTCCAGCCTTAATTCTTAGTTTCTAGTCTTGTTTCTCGTTTTTTCCTAGTCTTGATACCCTCTGCATTTTGGCTTACGCGCGAGGCCAGGGAAGCGGGAGGTCCTTCGCTCCGCCTGAAGAACGGCTACGCTCAGGATGACGCCGCAGTGTAAGAAGCCAACTGCACGCTGCCAGTTTTCCCTAGTCCTTATATTTTTTTAGTCTTAATTCTTAAGTTTTTCGTTTTTCCTAGTCTTGGATGCCCTTGCATTTTGGCATACGCGCGAGGCGAGGGAAGCGGGAGGTCCTTCGCTTCGCCTGAAGAACGGCTACGCTCAGGATGACAATGAAGTATGGAAATCGTCCGAAGAACGGACGGGTTTTCGCGGGGTTTCCACAGTATATTGGCGGACTTCACAGCTTGTTCACAAATCATTTGGCGCTTCGCTTTACATTCGCTTATCCTAGCCGTCATGATGCGCCAGAGTATGGATCGAATGGCAACGACCGACTACAGCATTAGCACTCTTCCCGCGAACGTAGAAGCGGAGCGCTCGATTCTGGGCGCGATCCTGCTCGACAATTTTGCTTACAACCAGGCTGCGGAGCATTTGCGAATCGAAGATTTTTCGCTCGATTCGCACCGGCGGATTTACGGGCGCATGGTTGACCTGGCGGAGTCGTCGCGGCCGATCGACATGATTACGCTGATCGAAGAGCTGGACCGGCACAAAGATCTGCAGCCGATCGGCGATGTGGGCTATGTGTCGAGCCTGCTGGATGGCGTGCCGGACCGGCCGAGCATTGAGCATTACGTCAAGATTGTGCGCGATAAGGCGTTGCTGCGCGGGCTGATTCACGCGGCGAATACGGCGATTGCGCGCGCGGCCGATCAATCCGATGCCGCAGAAGAGGTGCTGAGCGACGCGGAGGCTGCGATCTTTCAGTTGTCGGAGAAGCGCATTGGGCGCGGCTTCATGGGCGTGCAGGAGATTGTGCGGGAGTCGTTCGGATCGGTCGATGCACTGCTGCAACGTGGGCAGCGCATCACCGGGCTGGCGACTCATTACACCGACTTGGATGAGATGACCAGCGGTCTGCAGAAATCGGATCTGGTGATCATTGCGGCTCGGCCTTCGATGGGGAAGACGGCGTTTGCGATGAACATCGCGGAGAACGCCGCCGTGGAAGATCAGCAAGTGGTGGGAGTGTTTTCGCTGGAAATGTCGCGCGAGGCATTGTTAATGCGTTTGCTGTGTTCGCAGGCGAAGGTGGACGCCCATAAAATGCGAACCGGCTCGCTGTGGCAGGACGACACACGCAAAGTGGTGCGGGCGATGGAGCAATTGGCGCATGCGCCGATTTTCATCGATGACACGCCCGGTATCACGTTGAGCGAGATGCGCGCCAAGGCACGCCGCTTGAAGCAGGCGCAGGGCAAACTCGATCTGCTGATTGTCGACTACCTGCAACTCATGTCGGGTGGCAGCAAACGCTATGAAAACCGAACGCAGGAAGTGTCGGCGATTTCGCGCGGGCTGAAGGCGCTGGCCAAAGAACTTAGCGTGCCGGTGATTGCGCTCTCACAGCTGAGCCGCGCGCCGGAGAGCCGTGGCGGCGATCATCGTCCGCAGCTTGCCGACCTGCGTGAGTCGGGATCGATTGAGCAGGATGCCGATCTGGTGATGTTCATCTTCCGCGAAGAAGTTTATAAGCAGGACGACCCTGACCTGCAGGGCAAAGCCGAGATCATTATTTCCAAACAGCGCAATGGTCCTATCGGAAGAGTCAATCTGGCATTCCTGAAAAACTGCACCAGATTTGAGACGATGGTCGAGGGCGGTTTGCCGCCTGAGGATTAAACCTGCAGGTACAGCATTTCCTGTACTTTTGGGCGGTAAGTACCTTATGCGATTAGGTTTGGCGCTCTGCATCCCTCCTGTGGAAAAGCTTGTGGAATGGATGGCGAAGGGAAAAAATCAGCGACAGAGAGCTGTGAAGCAAAGCACTGCAATAGGACTTCCCGGACCCCTAAGACCCTGAGTAGTAACCAGTTAGGCAATTCACTCGGCATTAACATAGAGCGGCTGTGGAAATGGTTGCGAGTTCCGGATTTCGGGGTTTTGCACATTTCGCGGTTCCTGAACTTCTGATTCCGCTGCTGGACTGACCACTGGACCCTAGATCTAGGTGTTGGTCATAGGTCTTAGGAAGCCCAAGACCCACGACCTAGAGCCAAAGACCTAAGACCGATCACCCAACGCCTGTTCAGCCGCTGCCTTCACCAACCTTGAGGACGGCCAGGAAAGCCTCTTGGGGGATATCGACGCCGTGGCATTGGCAATGTTCTCAACATAGAATTCGTGGCGCTGGCTCCCCGGACGAGGGCGTCCGGGGTTCCATTATCTTGGCTTAAACGGATTTTTTTCTGGTGCCTGCCGAGTCCACTTATATTCCCGCCAGTCGCTCACCAGCCCGCGACGCACGGGATTCTCCAGAACGTAGGAAACCTTCGCATCCAGACTCTCCGATGATCGAACAACGCGATCAAATGATTCTTCCTGCCACACAGTACGGCGGCTGTGAACTCTGTGGTTGATCGCATGAGACGACGCGCCCTTGATGGCTTTCATGATTTCCACCAGTGAGGTGATCGTGCGGTGCGATTCATCGATCGATTGATCGATTAGGGGCGTGAGAATCACATGAACGTGATCCGGCATGACAACGGCAACACGCAACCGATAGCGACGCTCGTGGTCATGAACACAACAGCCTAAGACAATGTCGCGTGCCCAGTCAGGAAGAATCTCACGCAGCTTCGTGCAGAACGTAATGAAGTGCGGAGTATAGTCGCGCTGCATGTGCGGCAGGTTGCGACGATAGAACTGCATGCGGAGATTGTTTCACTCAGACAAGAAAGGGATTTTACAAAATCGTGTGAAAGAACAACTCACTTCCCAAAACGAACCATGGAGCGGCGGACGCCCCTTCGGCAAGCTCAGGGCAGGCTCTCGTCTGCCGGGGGAGTGGTACCGCTCTCAAGGAAAGATTCGTGGCGCTGCTTCCCCGGACGAGGGCGTCCGGGGCTCCATGATCGACGAACCGAAGCAAGCTCTGGAGCAGCTTTCGCCCACGCTCTCGAAACCGTCATTTCAGTTGCTATCTTCCCCGACCTTCAACACCGCCAGGAAAGCCTCCTGCGGGATATCGACTCTCCCGATGCGCTTCATGCGTTTTTTGCCTTCCTTCTGTTTTTCGAGGAGCTTGCGTTTGCGCGAAATGTCGCCGCCGTAGCACTTGGCGATCACGTTCTTGCGAATGGCATGAACCGTTTCGCGGGCGATAATTTTTGCGCCGATGGAGGCCTGAATCGCAACTTCGAACATCTGGCGGGGAATGAGCTCGCGCATTTTCGAAACCAGCAGTTTGCCCCGTTCATAGGCAAAATCGCGATGCACGATGATGGAGAGCGCGTCGACCGGTTCGGCGGCCACCAGGATGTCGAGCTTGACCATGGGCGACTCCCAATAGTCGGCGAGATGGTAATCGAGCGACGCGTAGCCGCGGGAGACCGACTTCAGGCGATCATAAAAATCGAGGACGATTTCATTCAGCGGTAACTCATAGTGCAACATCACACGCGACGAGCTGACGTATTCGAAGGTCTTCTGCTTGCCGCGCTTTTCCTCGACCAGTTTGAGAATGCCGCCGACATATTCTTCGTTGGTGAGGATGGTTGCGAGAATCACGGGCTCTTCGATCCTGTCGATTTCGCTGGGATCGGGCCAGCGCGATGGGTTGTCGACTTCGATCATCACGCCATCGGTTTTGTAGATCTTGTAGCGGACGCCGGGGGCGGTGGTGATGAGTTCGAGGGCGAACTCGCGCTCCAGGCGCTCCTGGATAATTTCCATGTGCAGCAGGCCGAGAAAGCCGCAGCGGAAGCCGAAGCCCAGGGCCACGGAGCTTTCGGGCTCGAAAAAAAATGAAGAATCGTTCAAGCGCAATTTTTCGAGCGCCTCACGAAGGCGGGTGTGCTCGTGCGCGTCGACGGTGTAGAGACCGGCGAAGACCATCGGCTTGATTTCTTCGAAGCCGGGAAGGGCTTCGAAAGCGGGGTTGGCGTCGTCAGTGATGGTGTCGCCGATTTTTGAGTCGGCGACATTCTTGATATTCGCGATGAGGAATCCTACTTCGCCGGCTTTCAATTCTTCGATCTCAACCGGCTTGGGGTTTTGCACTCCGAGGGTTTCGGCGTCGAAGGTGGTGCCGTTCGACCACAGGCGAATTCTCTGGCCTTTGCGCAATGTGCCCTCGAAGACGCGCGTGAGGATCACCACGCCGCGATAGGCATCGAACCACGAGTCAAAAACGAGTGCTTGGAGGCGGCTGTCAGGATTGCCTTTGGGCGGGGGAACGCGCTTCACAATTGCTTCCAGAACGTCGGGCACGCCCTGGCCAGTTTTGGCGCTGATGAGCACGGCGTCAGACGCGTCGAGGCCGACGGCGCTTTCGATCATTTCTTTGGTGCGGGGAATGTCGGCGCTTTGCAGATCGATTTTGTTGATGACGGGAATAATTTCGAGGCCATTGTTGATAGCCAAGTAGGCATTGGCGAGAGTTTGCGCTTCAACTCCTTGCGAAGCATCGACGACCAGCAAAGCGCCTTCGCAGGAAGCGAGCGAGCGCGAGACTTCGTAGGAGAAGTCGACGTGGCCGGGGGTGTCGATTAAATTGAGCTGGTAGGTTTGGCCGTCGTGCGCCGTATACATCATGCGGACGGCGTGGGCTTTGATGGTGATGCCGCGCTCGCGCTCGAGGTCCATGGAGTCGAGGACCTGCGCCTGCATCTCGCGCGCGGTGAGCGATCCGGTAAGCTCGAGCAGGCGGTCCGCAAGAGTGGATTTACCGTGGTCGATATGCGCGATGATGGCAAAGTTGCGGAGGAAAGCGGCGTCCATAGGTTGAGGGTTGATCTTTACGGGTTAACTTTTGATTTTAACAGGCGTGGAGTGGGAGTCAGTACCTAGTACCCAGTGCTTTGTTCTAAGTGAGCATTGTCAGTCATCAGCTAAAGTAACAGCATGAGGGAACCACCGTTTACCGCCATCGATCATGTTCAACTCGCGATGCCAGCCAGCGAGGAGGAGAAGGCGCGCGATTTTTATGGAGGGCTACTGGGGATGAAGGAAATTCCCAAGCCGGCGGAACTCGCGAAGCGCGGCGGGTGCTGGTTTGAGAGTGGGGGTGTGCAAATCCATCTTGGAGTGGAAAATGATTTCCGTGCGGCAAAGAAGGCGCATCCGGCTTTGCGCTGCGCTGATTATTCTTCGCTGGTACGGCGATTGCGAGAAGCTGGAGTCGAGGCGGTTGAGCCGGAGGATGTTCCGGGAGTCAGGCGGTGCCATGTGCATGATCCGTTCGGGAACCGGATTGAGTTGGTTGGCTGAGGCGGCTCTTGCGGTGCTGCTTTCCCCCGGACTGGTGGCGAAGTTCAGGCGTCCCCACGGAGTCTGTGTCGTAGCTGAATGCGTTGTTGAGCAACCGACTTGCTAGTTGGTTTGGTTTTACGACGTCCGGCGTGCCATGCGGGTGAGGTTGTAGGCGATGGCAGCTAGGGTCCACTC
>JBAPOI010000804.1:0-3311 GCA_049279555.1 Candidatus Sulfotelmatobacter sp. | reverse complement strand
AATCCGTATCAGTCACGCCGTATTGGCTTTTGTAGGCGGACAAATTGATCAGCGCCTGCTCCAGGGCAAAAATATCGCGGGCATCGACGTGGCCATCCAGATTGAAATCGCCCGCTGCCCATGCGGCGTTAAACAATTCGATGGGAATTTGTGCGGTGCCGGCGCCGGTCAAAACAGGCGAATTGAAGTTAGAAACATTGTTGTCGGTTATTTGATTCGTGATGCCGTTTTGTGTGATTGCAGCAGGAAACGCATCATAATTCCAATTTCCGCCGATATCCGCAATCGCTCCGATATAGTACTGGTGGTTCGCCAGCAGCGTTACAGGAGAAAAAGTATCCGATAATTTGAAGGCGTCGCCGTCATCCGTGAATGCCTTAGCAGGAGTAATGAGCAAGAACGTATTCGAAGTTGCATCGTCGATTAAGAATTTCAAATCGCCGTCGCTGTTAAGATCCACGAGCACGCCGATTTGGTTGATGGATGTATTTTGACTGACGCTCAAGCTGGAAATTGGAGAATCGCCTGGCCCGCGTGAGCTTACGCCATCGGACGAGGAATCACCAAACACGAGCGCGGCCTGAGCGGTACAGGTGCAAAATAGCCAGCTCAACCCGATGCATAGGCGGCTAATACGAATCCAGCCAGGTCGGGATAACATTCAAAGTTCCTCGCGGTATGGATCGATTGTATCCCACGGCAATCACGTTGCAAGCAATCCTCCCCCGACGCTGCGCACAGCAGACGAAATGCACGCATACTTAAAGGCGTCGGCAAGTTGTGGAATTGGCAATCATTGGATCAGCTTTGGAAAGGGCCATCTGCTTGGTACAATGCACGCCTGAGCGAGTTGCAGGACTCGGATTGCGTTGGGCAGATCGCCCAGCGACAGACTTCCGGTGTATTGTCGCTTGTCGTTGTCGTCGATGTACGAACGTTGCAGCGAGGTCGTCGGGCCTCTTGGCGTCGTCACGGCAACATAGAAACCCATAGCGGCTACGACCATAACTATTGCGCTAGCAATCTTCATGGCTCAACCGGCGGGAAGTGGTGACTGAATTCCTGATCAATTGTTAAGGGTCACGTACTTGCGAGTTTGCACAGCGGCGAGTTCTCCAACTAATAGCATCAACCGCAAACTGAACCGTAACTGTTTCATAGTTCACCTTCGAGCCGGCCGAGCATAAGTCGATGTGACGAATGGCACGTAGTTCGTCAGTAAGTCGATAGCTCAAATTGGTATAGGTCAAAGAGGGCCTCTCTTGCATAGATGGTGTTTGGCAACACATCCATCACCGGCAAGGAGGCCCAGCGATGCGATATTCTAACCGCGGCTGGTTTCGGCAACAGATGAGTTTTCTGCGTCGTCAGTTTCTTCAAGATGGCGAGTTGCCATTCAGCGATGTGCTCTCGGACGGACTCATCTCGCATGCACTGACAGCGATTAATGTATGCTGGGTGGACCGGATTTTCACACCGCTGGTCACACTCTGGGTATTTTTGGGACAAGTTCTCAATGCGGACCAATCGTGTCGCGCAGCAGTCGCCCGCTTGATCGCACACCGTTTGGCGAAGGGACAGTGTCCGTGCTCGGCGGAGACCGGCGCCTATTGCCAGGCTCGAAAGCGGCTGCCCGAACAATTCTTTTCGAACGTTGCTCGTCAGACCGCATCTGTTTTAGAATCCCAAGTCGCTCCGCAATGGCTGTGGAAAGGACGCCGCGTGCTGATCTTTGATGGGGCAGCAGTCTCGATGCCTGATACGCCGGAGAATCAGCGCGCGTATCCGCAACCCGATACGCAGAAGCCCGGCTTGGGCTTTCCGCTGGCACGGGTCGCGGCCGTGTTTTCACTCGCCTGCGGTGCCGTTCTGGAGCTCGGCATCTGCCGCTATGCCGGCAAGGGACAAAGTGAGTCCGGTTTGCTGCGTACCATGTGGCCGATCTTTCGTCCGGGCGACGTTTTGCTCGGCGATCGTCTAATGTGCGCCTGGGTGGAATTGGTCATGCTCAAGCAACGTGGCGTCGACTCTGTCTGTCACTTCACCTCGCATCGGAAAGCCGACTTTCGCCGGGGAAAACGGTTGGGCGTCGGCGATCACATCGTCCAATGGCTTAAACCGACCAAGCCGCGCTCAATCGACCGAGAAATCTACGATGCGCTTCCGGAATGCCTGCTGATCCGAGAATGTCGTGTCCGGATCGAACAGCCAGGCTTTCGAATTCAGACCCTCGTCATCGCCACGACATTGCTCGATACAAATGAGTTTACAAAGGACGATCTCGCCCAACTCTATCGCGCGCGTTGGAACGCCGAACTGGACCTTCGATCGCTGAAACGAACGCTACAGATGGACGTGTTGCGCTGCAAAACGCCGGAACTAGTACGTAAGGAAATCTGGACGCACATTCTCGCCTACAATCTCATCCGCACGATCATGGCGCAAGCCGCGATCAAACACGGCATCGAACCGCGAACGATTAGTTTTAAGGGAGCAATTCAGACCCTGGAGGCGTTTCAACCCGTGATTGCCATCCAGGGGCATAACACGGCACTCCGCATGCACATCTACCGGCAACTACTCGATGCCATCGCCACCCATCGCGTTGCCGATCGGCCTGATCGGTTTGAGCCGCGCTTAAGAAAGCGAAGGCCAAAACACTATGCGTTTCTCAGAAAACCAAGACACGACGTCAAACGTGATATGGAAAAACGCTTTAGGATAAACTAAGTGCCATTCGTCGATGTGACCGACGCGCGGGATTACTTCGGCAATGTTATGCCTTGGTTGCTTCTTCGAGCAAGTTGCGTTAACCTGCAATTAGTGCATGAGATCGAACGGGCGATGTTGCATTCTGGCCCTAATCCCGACGACCGTGACTTTCTCAGGGAGCATTTACCGTGGACGAGAATCATTCTGATGTGCCGCCCGCGAGCATTTTGCCGCGAGCGCCGATCAACCAGGAGGGAAATCCAGCCGAGGAACCCCTTTCCAAAGAAATTATCAAGTCGGCCTATAACGCCTTTAAGAAGCGATGGAAGCTCACGCTGCTTGATCAAGAATCGAGAATCGGACGAGGCCCGATGAGTTCTGGTCAGAAATCATCGATCGTGGGGATTCAGCCGCCAAATCAGTATCCGACTGCTGTCTGGGAAGAACTTGTCAAGAAAGGCAAACTTAAAAATGCCGGCAACGGCCAATACGCACGGCCTTAGAGCAGTCGGTCTTGCGAAACCATCGTTAGTTCGCCGGGCCATAGCCGGGTTTGGGATTTCCGTCGTGGTCCAACTTGCCACAGGCCCACAATAGGC
>JBAPOI010000803.1:0-2635 GCA_049279555.1 Candidatus Sulfotelmatobacter sp. | reverse complement strand
GAACTAGGCAAGGCGGTGCGGGCTGCGGGACTGCACTTTGGAGTGTCATCCCATCGAGTCGAACATAATTTCTTTCTCGGCGTGGGCCGCAGTATTTCCTCTGATGTAAACGATCCGCTATACGCAGCATTCTACGGACCGGCTCACAACTGGTTATCGCCCCCATGGGGCGTCCCTCTTAACGATGACTTCACTTACGTCTCTTCCGCCTGGGCCGACGACTGGCTCGCGCGCGGCGCAGAACTTGTGGAGAAATATCATCCCGACATTGTCTATTTCGACTGGTGGATTGGACAGGCTTCGATCCAGCCGAATCTCACCAAGTTCGCCGCCTTTTACTACAACGCGTCTCTGAAATACGGCGACCACGTCGGAGTAATTAATTACAAAGACTATGCCATGCAGGAGCACTCCGGCGTGCTCGACCTCGAACGCGGACAGCTTGGCGATATCCGTCCCCTCTACTGGCAGACCGACACCTCTGTAAGTAACAAATCATGGGGCTACATCAAGGACGACACGTTCAAGTCGCCTGAGTTCGTGGTCCATCAGCTCATTGATATCGTCAGCAAGAATGGCAATTTGCTGTTGAACATCGGTCCACGATCTGATGGCACCATCCCCGAGGAAGTGAAGCAAGTTCTTCTCGATGTCGGCGCCTGGCTGAATCTGAATGGGGAGTCGATCTACGGCACTCGGCCATGGAGGATCTATGGCGAAGGCCCAACCAAGGTAGCGGTTGGACCTTTTCACGATACCGACACGACGCGCTATACAGCAGAAGATTTTCGCTTCACGACCAAAGGCAATGTGCTCTATGCGATTGGGCTCGGCTGGCCGACCAATGGCGAGGCTGTGATTCACTCGCTCGCATCGACGGTTGGCACCAAATATGTACAGTCCGTAAACTTGTTGGGCAGCGATGCGAAACTTCAATTCGACCAGCGCACGGACGGCCTCCATGTCAGGATGCCGGCGCAGCCTCCAGCAAAATACGCTTATGTACTCCGCGTGATCTTCCCTTGAAGCGTGAGTAAAATCACGCTCCGACGCAGACTCTGCTGGGAATCTGGCTGACTTCGCCGCTTCATCGGTTTCTGATCGCATTGCATTCGCTTACAGCTCATCTCGAAACCGGACTGAGCATGTGCCCTCCAGAGAAAAGCTAGGCATTTACCGCTTTCACTTCCGAGCAGTCCGTTCTCTGCAGTCCGGTTTATCTACGAATAATCACGAAATACTGGCATTATTCGCGTATTTCAGCGCAGAGCGAACCGGAATCCTCTGCAGTCCAGACTGCGTGGCGGAGAGGGAGGGATTCGAACCCTCGGTACAGGTGTTAGCCCGTACAACGGTTTAGCAAACCGCCGCATTCGGCCACTCTGCCACCTCTCCCGCGTGCGGAGCTACAGTTTACCACGTCCGGGATGAGTGCTCTTACCGCTTCAGTCATATACAGTTACGTCTCTTGTGGTCTTACCTGTATCCATTTCACCGTTGTGGTGTCCGGGGCTCTGTTTCGAATGCTCTGGGGAGCAATCGGGGAGCAAACCCGGCTTTTGGAGCAATGAAAAACGCTAGTCGCTCTTCGAACTGGGCCTTCTTGGGACCAGCCGGACTGTTATGAGCATCAGCAAACGATCGTTGCACGCCAACCTCATCGCTCTGGCCAAGAAAACCTACGAAGGAAGCTCGGTTTATCGTCGACTCCGGCCAAGGTGGAAGCCGGTTGGCGCAACTTTTCTCAAGGGATATGGTCAATAAGCTGATAGGGCTTCATGTCGAGGGCGTGAGCGAGTTTCACAATCACGTCGAGCGTGGGAATTTGGACTCCGCGTTCGATGATGCCCACGGTGTTCCGGTGCAAGTTGGCTTTTTCCGCCAATTTCTCCTGCGAAATACCGGCTTGGCCGCGCAGTTCGCGCAACCGTCGGGCAAAGAGCCGTCCAGGGTCTTTGGTTCGCAATCGAGAAATGATGAATTCTTAACATCGGAACGTCTACACAGTAAGCTGTGGCACAGTATAATGTGCTACACTCTCTGCCGTGGAAACATACTACATTGTGTGTTGGGTTGATGGCGAGAGAGTTGTACGGTGCGGCCATGAGCACGGGACGATCGGAGAGGCCGAGAGTTGCCGCCCGGAGATTTTAGGTCGATTTATTCGGGCAGTCGGGAGTGAAGGGGAGCGCTCCATAAACGACGAGGAGGTTGCAGTGTGGCGAACACTCGAAAAGAGGGTTTGGGTCAGAGCCTAATTTCCCCCACGCGAGGCGCGGGACGCGGTCGAGGCGCGAAGGTTTCGTAGCTCTCTGAGGCGCAAGCCAAAGCGGACCCGATTGAAGTGGACAGCAGACCATCTTGTTTCTAGTCTTTCGACTATAAAACGTACAAAGGCGACAAACCATAGAAAGTCCGGGGGCCGCGCGACTGTCTATAGCAGGGGAAAAGGGCCAGCAGGAACCTAGTCGCGGTTACCGATCGGACCGACTTGGAAGGGCACTGCGGGAAACAGCAAGACTCTCCGGCGAAACGCTTCGGCCATCCGAACAAGACAAACTTCGGCGTGAATCGCCGACCTCGCGAACCCAAAGAATACGGCGGGATGTATTCGGCACTCTAAGGGGCTATCCGT
>JBAPOI010000802.1:0-5310 GCA_049279555.1 Candidatus Sulfotelmatobacter sp. | reverse complement strand
TATGAGATGGCTTCTAAGAAAGTCCTCTACCCCGGAGGCCAGCTCAACGGCCGTCCTCCCAACAGATGCACGTGCAGATGAAACACCGACTGCCCAGCGTCCGGGCCAACGTTCGACACGGTTCGGTATCCATTCTCGATGTTGCGTCGGCGGCCGATCTCGGCAGCCGCCAGGTGGCAGCGGCCAATTACTTCTGCATCTTCAGCCTGCGCCTCTTTCAAATCCGCAAAATGTTTCTTGGGAATAATCAGCACATGCGTCGGGGCTTTCGGGTCGATGTCGTCAAAGGCGTAGACGTGATCGTCTTCATAAACCTTCTTTGAGGGAATCTCGCCGCGAAGAATGCGGCAGAAAAGGCAATTCTTACTAGCTTCGGTAGTCACTCGGCACCTCGGCCCAACGATACCATTTGGCGGGCAGGATTGTCAGCGCTCGGGTCAATTCCTTAGCCTCCGAAGCCCTGACTGTCGGGCGTCGGCAACCCTTTTGTCGGGCGCGATGTCTAAAGCCAGAAAACATAATCACGGTGCAGCTTCTGGATTAGCCGCAATGAAATCATCGTAAAATTGTCGGAACATGCTTTCCGAGTCGGCTCTACTAGGTGGGGCCGGAATTACGCCTTTGGGAACCTTACAACGTCCATAATCGGCTTCGTACGCCATGAAGTGTAATTGCAGGAAGTAAAGCATTACTTTGATTTGAGGCCAAGGCAAAGTCACCGCTGCGTGTTGCACAATTACGTTTGGTCCTTGAGATGGATCAGATTGCCCAAACTTGATTGTTAGATCCCATGCATTAGATTCAAAGTACACATTATTGGCGTAATAGCGTGCGAACCCTTCGGCCTTCCGATGGTCAAGCGAAGTTGATTCCTTTGCTTCTCCCATTGTTTCCTTCTTTTAAAAACAGAGGTTTAGATTACGTTATTTCTCGGCTTGTGCTTGCACTGTGAGATTGAAAAGAATGGTGCGAAAACTTCCCCCCATCCCCGGTTCTGATTCGTGCTCAGTGATGACATCACTAGATGCAACTTGGTTCATTTCCTCGCGTAATTGACTGCGATCTAAGCCTATCTGTTCATTCACAGTGAAGGATCGGGATATGGTTGTACCTAGGTTAAAATTAGGTCCACGTTCAGTATTTCGCCCGATGCTCCGAGAGGGAGAATTTGGTGGCTCTGGTGCTGCTGCCGCGTGTTCAGGCACAATCTGAAAAGTTAGACCTGTCGCACTAAGAACGGAGTGGAATGTCTCAAAAGTTGGATTTCCCTCGGCGGAGGTCGCATCGTACAAGCTCTTTCTAGTGACACCAGCTTCCTTGGCTACTTTTGCTACTTTTCGCGCCTGTACTACGTCGCGTAGCGCCTCTAGAAACATTTGATGAGAGTCTTCTAGGGCGGTGTTTAGATAGCTTGCCGCACGAGCAGGATCGGCCAGTTTTTCAATCAGCCACGACTGATGATCTCGTACTTTCTTAGGCATCTCTATATTCCTTCCAGAGTTCCTTGGCCCATTTAACATCGGCGGTTTGCGTTCTCTTTGTTCCACCGTTCAAAAGAACTACCGTGTTACCGTCGCGTCCGAAGTAGATGCGGTATCCAGGTCCGTAGTGCTCTCTCAGTTCGGAAACTCCTTCTCCCACAGGCCCATGATCTCCGAAATTCCCTTGCGCCACTCGCTTCAAACGTATGATTACTTTGTCAAATGCTTTAGGGTCAGTGAGCGATTCCATCCATTCGTCAAATGGGTCGCCTCTATCGTTTGTATGATGAACAATGTTTTGGGGCTTGGATTCCACATGGCCGCAGGCATTGCATAGTGTATATCATAATATACAGTTATGCTAGCACTGTCCTCAAGGTGCCGCGACAGAACGGCAATACACTGCCGTAACGTGATATAAAAAGCAACTGGCGGAGGGAGAGGGAGTCGAACCCTCAAATCCCACGACAGGACGGTGGGTTATAGGCCCACAGAGCCTACCGGTACCGATCCTCCCGTTTGTGTATATTATACTATACATATACTCATAAACTGTTAAATCCAAAAGATAAAAACCAGACATTGTCTTGCGATACCTCTTGCAATCGACAGTGCATGAAGTTCGGGACGCGCCGCAACGGCTTGAAACGCTACTCGCGCATGGTTTCTCTCAGACGCTGGCTGAAGACCAGCAGGTCTTTCAACGCCCTTGACTCTTTTTGGATCTTGCTTTCGACTGCGGTGAACTGTCTCCAGATTACGTAGATGGCGAAAGCATAGACCACGCTGTAGAGCGTGCCGATAATCTGGAGTAACGCGCCCACGCCTTCGGCATTGTTCTCGAAAGCTTGTGGAAACCAACGAGTCGCAGTATCACGTAAAGAATCGCGGCGCCCGCGATGATCTTGGCGCCGCGCTGACGTGCCACGTTCGGGATTAGCTGCACCGAGTTCACAGAAGTCAATCGCACGCAGGAAAGCGAAATTACTTCTAGTACCCTTAATCCAGCCTCACCAGAAATACCGCGCCCTCGGTCGTTTCGGTTTCCGCAGCCAACTGTTTGGCACGCTCGCGATTGTCGTCGGCTACTCGCACCCGCACCCACCAATCGCCCGCGGGACTGCTGAAGCGTTTCACATTCGCCGTCCGATAACGGCGCGTCAGATAGTCGGCGAGTTTCACAGCTCCGTCTTTGTCAGGAAAGCCGCCAATCTGCACCGCCCACTTTCCACCGCTCTCGAGCGGCGATGGAGTCTGCATCACTTCCATTTTCACTTCCGCAACCCCCGGCGAGTAAACATCCAGCTTACGCGCCGCGGCCAGCGACAAATCGAGCATCCGTCCAGGAATGAATGGCCCGCGGTCCGTGATGCGCACCAGCGCGCTGTGCCCGGTCTTCAAATTCGTGACGCGTATGATCGTGCCCAGCGGCAGCGTGCGATGCGCCGCCGTCATGGCATGCATGTTGTAGACTTCGCCGTTCGATCCCACGCGATTGTGATACGGCGGACCGTACCAGCTTGCCCGCCCGGTTTCTGTAGCCAACGGAGTCGTACCGGTGGGAAGAGTAGGCTCGATCAGATCGGCATCGTTTTTTTCCGTTGTTCTGGAGTGCTCGGCGGGCGTGCCAGGAGAAGCTCCTACACCTGGAGCCGGAGCTTCTACCGCCGGTGGCTGCGGTGGCGGCGGGACATCGACCCGCGCCTGCTTGGGATGGCCGCAAGCCGAGGAGAACAGTAGCGCAATTAAGAGGATCAGAATCGTCATGCGAGAAGCGATCTGCGCAAAACCGACCTGCGAACGCCCGATCTTCGTAAAACTGATCTGCGTAAGACTTCTGTACGTAGAGCCAATCTGCATAGAACTGACGAGCGAAAAACAACCCGCGAAAACATGCAGAGGATTATGCCGCTCGCGCTTACTTCGGAGCCGGGCGATGCTGCTCCATATAGTCGGCCAGCTCGGTGAGCTTTTCGCTGGCCGTGCGCAGGGCCTTGGTCGAGTGTTGCCGCACGGCTGGCACCACTTCGTCGTTCAGGTACTTGATGAACTCGGGAATCTCTTTCTCGATCCGTTCGGCGGCCTCGGCGACAGTCTTGCTGACGCGCGCCGACGCGTCTTCCACCTTGCGGTTGAAGTCGTTCATAACACTCCTCGATACGGCTAAGCGTGAATGAACCCACGCGGATATTGCGGATGCCCGGCCCGAGTATTATTTCGCGCTTGGGGACCCGGGTCAATGGCGGAGGATAGTCAGGAGCGCGGAATTGTTGATTGCTGATTAAAGAATCTGTAGGTCGCGGGTTCAATCAACAATCTGCAATCAACGATCAAGCAGATAGTGGATCAGTTTTAAAAAGCAGCGTGCACTTCTCCCGCCGGCGTCATCCTGAGCGTAGCCGCTTTTCAGGCGGAGCGAAGGATCTCCCGCTTAACTGGCTCGGCGCGTCAGTCAAATTGCACCACCACCGAAATTCAAAACCTTAGGTAATTCAAAACCTTAGGTACCATCAAGCAATATCGCTTGCAGCAAGGATTCTATCCTTGATAAAGTAAGGATATGCCCAAGGTGACCTCCAAGCTCCAGTTGACCGTCCCAAAAAAGATTGCCGACCAGTACGGCATCCGTCCGGGGGACGAACTGGAATGGATCCCCGCAGGGGAGAGCATTCGGGTGGAGTTAGTGCGGCGCAAGGCCACGGTCGGCCACGAGTTAACGACCGAAGAGAAGCTAGCGCTGTTTGACGCCAACACGAAGTGGTTGAATGAACTCCAGGCGGAAGAATTGAAAAAAAACGAGGGCAACAGGGTCACTCGCGAAAATCGCGGCTGGACGCGCGAAGAGTTGTACGAAGATGAGAGAGGTCTTCCTCGTGGCTTTCCTCGTGGACACTAACATCTTGGTCTATCGCTGCGACCCGCGCGACCCAGACAAGCGGGAGGCGGCGCTTCAGATCTTGCGCGCCGGGGAGATGTCCGGCGCGCTGCGAATTCCGCATCAGGCGCTGGTTGAATTTGTGAATTCCGTGACGCGGTCGCGGGGCCGGGAAGGTCCCATCATGAAGCTCGAAGACGCTACGCGCCAAGCCGAGTTGTTCGTGGAGGAATTCCCTGTGCTTTACCCGAATGAAGCTGTATTTCGCCTCGCCCTGTTGGGCAAAGCAGCCTACAAGTTCCCTTGGTATGACGCGCATCTGTGGGCCTACGCCGAGCACTATGGATTGCCTGAACTTCTCTCCGAAGATTTTGAACATGGCCGAAGATACGGCACCGTGCGCGTAAGAAATCCATTCCTGGCGGCCGGTCTCGGGTAGTCTGGAAGCGTGAAGACGCTGCTTTCCATTTCTCGGCAGGACAAATTTCGCAAAAATATTCTTGCCTGGTACGACCTTCACCACCGCGATCTCCCCTGGCGCGCAAGCCGCGATCCCTACCGTGTGTGGCTATCCGAAATCATGCTGCAGCAAACGCGCGTAGCCGCAGTGCTCGATCACTACCACGAATTCCTTCGCCGCTTTCCGACGGTGAAAAAGCTGGCCGTAGCGCGCGAAGCCAGCGTGCTCGCCGCGTGGAGCGGCCTCGGGTACTATCGCCGCGCCCGCATGTTGCACGCCGCGGCGAAGGTCGTAGTTCGCGAACACGGCGGCAAGTTTCCCCAGACCGCGGAAGAATTGCGATCATTGCCGGGAATCGGACGCTATACCGCGGCAGCGATCGCCAGCATCGCGTTTGATGAGCCAATTGCAGTTGTCGATGGCAACGTCGAACGGGTGTTGCAACGTGTCTCAGGGAAGCGGTTGGCTGGTGAAGAACTCTGGCGGGCTGCGAG
>JBAPOI010000801.1:0-2104 GCA_049279555.1 Candidatus Sulfotelmatobacter sp. | reverse complement strand
CATCCATTCGCTGAGGCACTTGTTCCAGAGCGGGCAGTCGGCTGCCGGATCGTACTTCACCGGGGCGAGCTTGGACATCAAATCTCTGCGGTTATGCGGACGGCAATTACCTGTTTTGAGGTCAATGGTTCCGTTGATGCAGTTGAACAGCCAGGGGTCTGTGTCGAAGTCTCCACGGTTCACATTCCTGACATGGAGTTTGGCAAGATTGACCATCCCTGCGAGCCTGGGCAGGGACTGGGACTTCAGGGCATGGGTGCGGAGTGCCTTCGCCGCCTCGTCGTCAAGAGACACCGCCTCCCGGAACATCTCTTCCGTAACCGCTTTAGCTCTCCTGAGCATTTGCACTGTGTTCAAATCCCGCTTCCAGCGTGTGCCATCCCAGACGTAATACTCATCGGACTGGAGGCAGTAGATGATGTCCTCGCCGCTGAATCTTGCCAGGCGCAGGGAGTTTCCGGCATCGGAGTATCGCAATGGGTCAGAAGCAGTGTCAGGAGTGCTGACACTTTCAGGTAAAGTGTCCTTAAGAGAGAGATAGGGGGTTTTGGGTAAAGTGTCAACACCGTTGACACTGGAGTCCGAATTGCGTTTTCCCGGCCAGGGGTAGGTTTCTCCTGTGCGTTCCTCCCACAGACTGCGCCAGTCCTCGTCTCTCAGATCGGAGCACGAGTTGTGGGAGCAGTAATGATGCGCATAGCCGTCCTCATCGAGGAGGGTGTAGCTGTCTGCCTTGCGATGATCGGAATTGCTCAGACAGTCATGCTGCCATTTCTGTTTCCCGTTGTAGTCCAGCGCCTTGCTACGGTTTAGCTCGGCTTTGTCCAAGGTGGATTCCACCAACTCTGGCGTCCAACCGCCGCTGGTTTTGACGCCCGATCTTTCAGGGGTCTTTTTCTTTTCTGGTCGTAGCACTTCAGCAGCCAGAGCTTCAAGCAACCGCTGGCTCACCGTTTCAATCGTCTCCGGTGGAGCGAACATCCGTGACAGTCGATGCGGGCGCTCAGGAATGCTGTCGCCCTTGCAAGCCATCGTGCCATACCCCTTGGTGATGCGAGATGCGTTGAACACCTTCTGGTCGATTTTGACCTGGGGGTTATCGAACCGAGCAGCCAGGGCTTTGAGCACAGCCTCCAGCAGGCTACGTGCCTCATCATTATTAGACAGCTCAATCCGGTGAAGCAGGTGGTATCCATTTCCGCTATCAGCGATCACCGGGTCGGACCACCCGCAATCGCTCAGGTGTTTCCTGACTTCCAGCACCAGCTCTTTTGCTGCCGCCTTCTCGCCATCGCTTGCGGAAATGTTGGCTGGGCGCACCGGATCGCAATCAATCAATAGCCACCGCCGCTGGATGATGTTGTCCGGCGCATCGTTGGTTGTGTTCTTGGCATATTCGATGCAGCGGTTGCTGGCACGGGCGAGGAGCGCTGGATTCACCGGGTTGAGGGTATAGTAGACCGCTCCAACAGTCCCGCTCAGCAGTTCCAGTTCTTGTGCTAGTTTTCTGTGATCGTTGAAATAGCCGCTGATCGTTCCGGACTTCCCGGCGTTTGGCACGCGAAGCTCAACGACCTGTCCTGGCTCAAAAAGTATTCTGATGGCATCCGCAATGTTCTGCGGATCGGCGTTCTTGTGAGGTAGTGAAGATGAGTCTTTGTCCATGATGACCTGTTTGCTTTCTGACCCGCTGTTAGGCAAGGTGTGGGGACGGGAAACAGGTCAGTGCAAACCGTCCCACCTTTTTTCTGCGATTCTTTGAACCGCCGCCTACTGAAGGGTTTGGAAGTTGTAAAACTTCGGGAACATGCGGTTGCAATTCCGCAAATGCCCATCCTTCTACTCTCTTAATACCGTGCCCTTGCCGACCAGCAGAATTGTTCAGAGAATCCCCTGGCTACGAGCGGAATGCTGGAAGATTTCTCCGCAACGGGATGTGGGCTGCGCTGTGTTACTTGCCGCCAATAAAATGGGAGCGTAGCGTTGGCAAAAGGGGTAATGAGGTAATTTTGTTAAACTCTGATATTACCTCATTACCCCTTTCCATCACACCATAGTTAGTGCGCCAACTCCTGTGCCTTGGTGCGCCACGGTCTATAGTTAG
>JBAPOI010000800.1:0-12410 GCA_049279555.1 Candidatus Sulfotelmatobacter sp. | reverse complement strand
GCCGCTCCCGCCGGAACCATGGGATAAACGTTCGCTTCGGGATGGCAATCAAATACCAGTAATTCCGGCTCCGGCGAGCGCAGGAAATTGTCGAACAGATCTCCCGTCTCGGCCGACACCGGATACTGCGCCATGGCAGCCTCATTCAGCCGCCATCCATGGATCTTGTAAGCCTTTGCGATCTCCACAAAATCCGGATTGTCACTTAAATCGGTCTCTGCATAGTTGCGCTCGTAGAAGAGCTGCTGCCACTGCCGTACCATGCCCAGGTATTTGTTATCGACGATCACCATCTTGATCGGAAGGCCGAGGCGGTGCACGGTAGCCAGTTCCTGAATATTCATCTGGAAGCCACCGTCGCCGGACACGCACAGCACGCAAGTATCAGGCTTAGCCAGTTGCACCCCGACTGCGGCAGGCAAAGCAAAACCCATTGCTCCCAAGCCACCCGAAGTAATGAACCCGCGCGGTGAAGAAGACCGGTATCGCTGTGCCGCCCACATCTGGTGCTGGCCGACGTCGGCAATCACCACGTTGTCTTGGGGCAGCCGGCTGAAAAGCTCATCGAGAAAACGCATCGTGGGTTGCGCCAGACCCCGCGGATCAGCCTCCGCGCGTTCGGCCCCGCAAGCAATTGCCCGCCAGCCGCTCCAATCGGGCAGGGAAGCGTGGCGTAATTCCTTCTGAAACGCGGGAATCGTATCGGCCAAATCTCCAATCACCGAAAACTCACAAGCCCGCACCCGATCCAGCTGCGCCGGATCAATTTCAAAGTGAACGATCTTCGCATTCGGCGCAAAACGCGTGGGATCGCCGGTTACGCGGTCATCCAGCCGCGCTCCGAAAACCATCAGCAAATCGGTCTCATGCAATGCGTGGTTGGCCGCCCGCGTTCCGTGCATTCCCACCATGCCCAGGTAATACGGCGCCTGTGGAGGAACCGCGCCCAATCCATGAACCGTGGCGAACGTCGGAATATTCAAATCGTCAAGCAGTTGCCGTAACTCTGGAATCGCTCCGGAAAGTTTCGCGCCCGCGCCCACCAGCGCCACCGGTCTTTCTGCCCGCTGCAGCAAAGCCGCAATCGTGTCGCTGAAAGCGCCTTCGGCCTTCGCATCCACCGGCCGCGCATGCGGAGTAAACTTCACCGGGCCAGAAAATTCTTTCTTAGCCTTCAAAATATCGGTAGGAATATCGATGACCACCGGCCCCGGCCTTCCGCTTCGCGCCCAATGAAAACCCTCGGCGATCACTTCCGGAATCTCATCAATCGTGCGCACCAGCCGGCTCCACTTGGTCAGCGAAAGCGTCACACCGAAAACGTCGGTCTCCTGAAACGCGTCGGTGCCAATCATCGCCGTGCGTACTTGCCCCGTGATGCACACCAGTGGCACCGAATCCATCTTGGCGTCGGCGATGCCAGTTACCAGGTTGGTCGCGCCCGGACCACTGGTCGCAATCGCAACGCCAACTTTTCCCGTAACCCGCGCCACACCTTCTGCAGCAAATACTGCGCCCTGCTCGTGCCGTGTCAGCACGTGGCGGATGCCGCTTCCCTCCAACGCATCGTACAGCGGCATGATCGCGCCCCCGGGGTAGCCAAACACCAAGTCGACCCCTTCGGCACGCACACACCGCAGAACGATTTCGGCTCCCTTAAGCATTCTTCCTAATCCGTTTCATACTTAATGTCATCCTGAGCGAAGTTTCCGTCCGCGAAGCGAACGGAAACGCAGTCGAAGGATCCCTATCAGCTGCGATACCGGTCGACCTTAAGCATTCACCGCCTGCTTAATCTCTTCCTTCGGCGCTTCTGGAGCTTTCTTCGGCTGCTGTCCCGGCAGCCAGCTCATCATGCCGCGCAGTTGCGCGCCCACAATCTCAATCGGATGTTGCTGCTCTTTCTCCCGCAACTCGGCGAAGTTGTAGCCACCGTCTTTGTTTTCCTTAATCCACTCCCGCGCAAACGTTCCGTCCTGAATGTCAGCCAAAGTCTTTTTCATCGCGGCGCGCGTTGCATCGCCCACAACCTTCTCGCCGCGCGTGAGATCGCCATACTCGGCCGTATTCGAAATCGAGTACCGCATCCGCCCAAGGCCGCCTTCGTAGATCAAATCGACAATCAGCTTCATTTCATGCAAACACTCAAAGTAAGCAATCTCCGGCGCATAGCCCGCTTCCACGAGCGTCTCGAATCCCTTCTTGATCAGCGAGGTCAACCCGCCGCACAGCACCGCCTGCTCGCCAAAAAGATCGCTTTCGGTTTCTTCCTTGAAGGTGGTCTGCAGCACACCCGCGCGAGTCGAGCCGATGCCATGCGCGTAAGCCAGCGCGTATTCGTGAGCGCGCTTGCTCGAATCATGGCTGATCGCGATCAGCGACGGCACACCGCGACCTTCGCTATAAACCCGCCGCAGCAAATGCCCCGGTGATTTCGGCGCGATCATCACAACATCGACATCGCTCGGCGGGACGATCGTCTTGAAATGAATGCTGAACCCGTGCGAGAAGCCCAGAATCTTTCCGGGATGCAGATACGGCTTCACATACTGCTCATACACCGCCGCCTGCGTCTCATCGGGCGTGAGCATGTGGATCCAGTCGGCACGTTTGGCCGCCTCATCCGGAGCGACCACCACCATGCCATCGGCCCGCGCCTGCTGCGCGCTTGGCCGCATCGGCTCCAGGCCCACAATCACCTTGCATCCGCTGTCGCGCAAATTTTGCGCCTGCGCATGTCCCTGGCTGCCGTAGCCCAGGATGGCGATGGTTTTGCCCTTCAGGGCCTCGGGATTCGCGTCATGTTCATAGAAAATAGTAGCCACTGGGGAAGCTCCTCTCAGAATTGCTGGGAATACTATAAAAACCGACCGGTCGGTCGGTTTTGGTAATGCTATCGGACCGAGGTAACCATGTCAAGGACGAAGTTTCTCTAGAAAAAAACACTGCTCTAGGAAAGAGCGCGCCTGGAAAAGCGCTAGCTCTAGAAAGGCAGCGCTCTAGGAAAAAGCGCTGCTCTAGAAAATGGTTAGGGTTAGGATCCATCCGTTACCGCGAAAAAAGGATGCGCAATCCCACGCGGACGAGACAGCCTCCAGAACAAAATTGCTCGGAAGGGATAGGCCAGCCCCCACTATGAAAAAAACTTGGATTCGGAAAGATTGCTTTTATCGTTTCTGTTCGGGACCAGAACGACCACAACGATCAGCGGTGTTCGTGGTTTGTAAAACGTCTCGCTTAGTTCGTTATTTGTAACGCTGCTGGATTGGTTGGATTATGCGCTTGACAATCTGTCGGCCTGATTTCAGCATCGCTCTAGTCTGGTGAGGCTGGCAGTCCCTCCTCTATCAATTCCGATCAGTCGATCTTCACGATCTGCTGATCTCGACTCTTCGAACCCTGGGCCTCGGGGACTCTAGCGGTAAACCAGCCATTTGTGGAGGTACCATCATGAGAAACCATTTCACTCGTCGCCGGTTCCTGGCGACCGCGGGCGCTACCGCCGGGGCTGGCCTGGTGGGAAAGTCGCTCTTTAACGTTGACAAAGTGTTCGCGCAACGGCCTGCACCATTCGTGCGGCCTAACGTTGCCGGGCTTACGCTCGCCAGTCCGGCGATTACTTCTTATATAGCAGGCATCACCGCAATGAAAGCGTTACCGGCGGCCAATCCGGTCAGTTGGACTTATCAGGCCGCAATTCACGGCACTGTAGCGGTGCCCCTGCTGGCGCAGAATACCTGCCAGCATGGGACCAATTTCTTCTGGTCGTGGCATCGCATGTATTTGTACTGGTTCGAGCGGATTGTCCGTAAGCAATCTGGTGACGCCTCATGGGCATTGCCGTACTGGGATTGGCAGACGCAACTGAATTTGCCTCCGATGTTCCAAAACCCACCCGTGGGCAGCCCGGTGTTGAATGTTGCCGCCCGAACCGCGTCCATGAACAATGGGACGGGTTCGCTTAGCAACCTAACTCCGGGCGTAAACGCGGCGCTCGCCCAATGTCTTTATGAGGGAACGCCGGGAGCTGATTCGCTGATTCAACTTCCGCACAACAGCGTGCACGTGGAAGTCGGAGGAATCATGGGCAGCATAAACTCGGCGGCGCAGGATCCAATCTTCTTTCTCCACCACGCGAATTGTGATCGCTTGTGGGATATCTGGCTGGCGCAGGGAATGCGTTGCGATCCTGTGACCGATCCGGTATGGGAAAACCAGGTCTTCACGTTCTTCGACGAGAATGGTGCCCAGCAGATGATGACCAGTTGCGACGTGGTTCGCGCCGCGGCTCAGCTCAATTACACCTATCAGGGAGAGCCGCCGCAAGTGAACCAGTTCTGCGGTGTCGCTCCGGTCTGCTGCACCGGCACTTCCACGGTGGTGATCAACCAATGCATTCCAAAACCGCCCTGCTTTTTGCCACCCGGTCCTGGGCCTTTTTATTTCGAGTTCACGGTCACTTCACAGCTGGCGCAGCAGCTTATCGCTTACGCCGAAAATAGCGCGTATACCTTGTATCTCGAATTCGGCGGGGTTACGGCTTCCACCCAGCCGGGTGTGGTTTGGGATGTCTACGTTGGCCTGCCGCTGGGGAGCACGCCATATCCCACCAGCCCCTACTACGTGGGCACCTATGGACTGTACGGACCGGGAGTTGCCGATCAGCCGCCGGATGGCAACGAGCCCGCAAGCTTCAGTGTGCCCGTCAACACGGCCATCCTGACAGCGCTGCAGGCAGGAGAGCTGACCATCCCCGTGCAGTTTGCTCCGCACGGCGTGGTCGTTAGCGGAAAATTGACCCTACCACAACAAGCGTCGACCGTGAGCATTGCTGAAGCTCAATTGTCGGTGCAGACAATAACTCAGGGAGAAAAAATCGTAGCAAAGATCGCTGCCCGCCAGTAGCGGTGGCGGGCCACAACTCATCTGGGCCGACCACAACTCGTGTGGGGACAGCCGACCTCGGCTGTCCAGCGGCCCAGGTGTACTGTGCCGCGGGGAAGGGTATCCACGCTCAAAGTCCGTTCAGAGGCAAATCATTCAGCCCGCAACCTTAATGGCACCACAGGGTTAAACTAATCTGGGTGCCCGATGTTCTTTCCGAAATCATCTCTTCTTCCGATCGGCGTGGCCGTAATTGTGACCGCCCTGATTGCCGCAGCCATGGTCGCTTGTGGAGGCGTCAGCACCAATTCCAACATCCAGACCGGGGGCGGAGGCGGCGGTACCACCAACCTCGGCGCGGTCCAAAACCCGGCGCCGCTGTTGGCCTGCCCGGCAGGCGACTGGTTTCAGTACACCGACACCGCGGGCACGAACCATCCGATGAATTGCGTTTCGGCCACGCTGGCTTCTTGTCCCAACGTCGGCGACTTGGCCTTCACCTATGGCTACCTAAGCCCTTCCGGGATCATTTCTGGTCCTGTGAAGGGCGTCATCGTCTACTTCGACGGGGGCGATGGCACCCAGCCGCTGGCCAATGGCTCCCCAGACGCAGCAGCCATGGTGCAGTACTACTTCCAACAGGGTTATGAGATTGTGCAGATCGCCTGGAGCTCCGCCTGGGAGGCTAGCAATAACCCGTTCCCGTCTGGAACCTTCGGAAACATCCAGGCCGCCGCTTGCCGCCCCGCGACGTTTCTGAGCTACGTCGATACCAACATCTACCAGCCGGTTCTCCAGGCCAACTCAACGGCCGGGATGTGTGCCCACGGCGTAAGCGCAGGCTCAACCCAGATTCTCTACTCCATGACGTATTACGGAGCCGCCAAATTCCTCGACAACGTCGAGCTGATCTCAGGCCCCGTGCTGAGCGATATTGAGCAAGGCTGCGAAGAGCCGCCACCCGCAAACGTCACCATCTGCCCTGCGGGGCAGTATGGATGCCAGCTCGGGTCCGGCTCCTCTTGGAGCCTGGCTCCCACCTACCTTGCCGGGAACGCTACGAGCGTTGGCGCCTGGACCAATGACACTAGCTGCGCAGTCCCCAATACCACCACGAGCTCGGCCTCGAACACGCGCTGGCTGCAGCAAAGCATCGTCGACGGCGGCGCGAATAATCCCACCTACAACTACCCCAACACGGCCATGGCAGCGTGGCTCTGCCGCAGCGTGCAAAACCCGAACAACGTCGACTGCGCCACCAACTATGATGGCAAAGTCTGCCCCAATAACTCCACCCCGCAAGCGCAGCTCTTCTATTCGCAAATCACGCAGTCGAACTCGCCGCCAGTCTACAAAGTGGTTGCGGTGGACCAGTGCGACAGCTCCGAAGGTTCTCCAAACGGAAACGTCGGCGGCCCAACCGGAACCCTAGGGCAAATTGCCATTGAGCAAGACATGGCGGGCGCCCCAGGCGTAACCGCCCAGTGCTTCCACCGGCCACATTAGATTCAAATTACGCTTTTCAAGCCTGTCATCTTGAGCGGAATTTGTCGCGCGCGAAGCGCGTGACAAATGGAGTCGAAAGATCCCTACTGCCTGAACGAAAGCTTGACATTTCGACACCCCGCCGATTGGCATTGCCAGCCGCAACGGTTAACATGTCCTTCGAATCCCCGCATGCCACCCGCGCTACCCACAGCATTTCAACGCATCAAGCGCGCTCTTTTTTTCGCACTGTCGCGAACCTGCGTGGGGATTTATTCACGCATTCCAATCTTTGGCCCCTTGCGCGCCTCGGTTTGCGTGATCAGAAACGGAGAGCTGGTGTTAGTGATCGATCGCAGTGATGGCCGGGGATTGTCTTTTCCAGGCGGTTTGACGATGCCCTGGGAGACTGCCGAGCATGCGATGGTACGAGAAGTTCTTGAAGAAACTGGCCTGCGGATTGAGAAATCCCGGCTGCTGTTCGAATATCAAACGGCAGCGGAGACATCGGACATTCCTTGCATCCTGACGGTGTTTGAAGCAGAGACCACTGGCGAGCTCATCGACTCCTGGGAAGGCTCACCACGTTGGCTTCCGGCGACCCAAATCCACTCCCGGCTGCTTCCCAGCCAAAAGCAGATCGTGGATCGCCTGTTCTGATTTCGAGAACAAGTGTGCTCGACAAGTTCGCCCCGAGACATTCGTCGTAGCCTGGTCCCCTATAATGAACCCGCAGGCCAGCTCCCAGTCCGGGAGCGCCTCATCCTTTGCATGCTCTATCCAGAGTTCAAAGAGTTCTCGCGGCTGGCGGGTTCGACGACGCTGGTGCCGGTAGTGAAATCGGTGAGCGCTGATTTGCTCACGCCGGTCTCGGCGTTCCTTGCCATCGCCGAAAAAGAGCCGCACGCTTTTCTGCTGGAATCGGCGGAGCGCGGCGAACAGGTCGGCCGCTATACCTTTCTCGGCGTGCGGCCGTACATGCGGGTGCGGGCGCGCGGCAGCGCCATTGAGATCGAGCGCGGACGGCATCGCGAACGCCATGAAGGAAGCGCCTTTGAGTTCATGAAGCTGTTGCTGCGCGAGCACAAGCCGGCTGCGGTGCCGGGTTTGCCGCCCTTCAGCGCCGGAGCGGTTGGCTATTTTGCTTACGATTCGGTTCGCCAGCTGGAAAAAATCGGTGAGCACGCCAAGGACGATTTATCGCTCCCCGACGCCGAGCTGATGTTCTTCGACCGGCTGCTGGCTTTCGATCACCTGCGCCACCAGATTCACATCGTCGCCTCGGCCGACGTTTCGAAGGAAAGTCCCCGGCGCGCTTACGACCGCGCCGTCCACGATATCGCAGCGCTCGAAAGAAAGTTGGCGGAGGGATTGCGCCCTGCATTGTGGCGCAAAACTGCAAAGGCGAAGCCGGGGAAGCTGAAGATCCATGCGGGAACAAGCCGGAAGGCATTCCTGCGCAGCGTGGAGCGCTGCAAGGAATACATTGCCGCGGGCGACATTTTTCAAGTCGTGCTCTCGCAGCGGCTCGACTTTGTCCCGGGAGTAGACCCGTTCGATCTTTACCGCGCGCTGCGCCAGGTGAATCCTTCGCCATATCTTTATTTTCTGCGGATGAGAGACACGCAGATTCTCGGTTCGTCTCCTGAGATGTTGGTGCGCGTCACAGGACGTAAGCTGGAATACCGCCCCATCGCCGGCACGCATCCGCGCGGGCGCGACGAAGGTGAGGACCTGCGCCTGGAAGAGCAGATGCGCACGGACGAGAAAGAGCGCGCCGAGCACGTCATGCTGGTTGACCTTGGCCGCAACGACCTCGGACGCGTCAGCGAGTACGGATCGGTCAAGGTGAAAGACCTGATGTACGTGGAGCGCTACTCCCACGTAATGCACCTGGTCTCGGCGCTGGAAGGCACGCTGCGCAAGGAACTCGACGCGCTCGACGCGTTCGCCGCATGCTTTCCCGCGGGCACGCTGAGCGGAGCGCCCAAGGTTCGCGCCATGCAGATCATCGAAGAACTGGAACCGGTGCGCCGCGGCATCTATGGCGGCTCTGTTCTTTACGCAGATTTTGCCGGGAACCTCGATTCGTGCATCGGCATTCGCACCATGCTCATGCAAGGCAGGCATGCGTACCTGCAGGCGGGCGCTGGCATTGTGGCGGATTCCGATCCGGCGCGCGAATTCGAGGAGTCGATGAACAAGGCGCAGGCGCTGCTGCGGGCGGTGGAGCTGGCCAGAGGCGCGTAGAAGCTAGGGCGTAACCGCGCGATTACGCACGGTCCCCAACAGCAGCAGCCTGAAACCGCGCTCCTTGATCTTTGCGAAACTCGAGCCGTTACCGGGGGATGTGGGTTGTCCACGGAATGCCTCAGGCTTTATTGCCCGCACGCCGGCCAGCTTTTCATAAACTCAGAAAATTTCCCACCAGCTTCTTTCCCGCATCGGTCAGCACGCTCTCAGGATGAAACTGCACTCCCTCGACGGCGAACTCTCGATGGCGCAGGCCCATGATGGTGCGGGTTCCATCCTTCTCCGTTGTCCATGCGCTGACCTCGAGCTCTGCCGGCAAACCTTTTTCTTCCACGATCAGCGAGTGGTAACGCGTAGCTGTCATGGGCGTGGGCAGACCGCGGAAAACGCTCTTGTTGTCGTGCGTGACCGCGCTGGTTTTGCCGTGCATCAGGTGAGGCGCGAGCACTACTTTGCCGCCGAAAGCTGCGCCGATTGCCTGATGACCCAGGCACACGCCCAAAATGGGAACCTCGCCCGCGAAATGATGAATCAGATCAATGCTGATGCCTGCATCTTGCGGCGTGCACGGACCGGGTGATATAACGATGCGCTCCGGTTGCATCGCATCGATCTCAGCCACTGTGACCTGATCGTTGCGGCGAACCTCGACTTGGGCGCCGAGTTCCCCGAGATACTGCACCAGGTTGTAGGTAAAAGAATCGTAGTTGTCGAGAACGAATACCATCGCAGCGCTCCAATTTTAAAAGCTTACACCCAGACTCGCGACTGCAAGTAAGCAAGCACCAGAAACCCGAAAAAACCTCATGAATAGGGGCCGTTCCCGTCTCGATTCTCACCGGAATGTGCCATGCTCATCCCCAAGGGTGGTATTGACGGGTCATACTGTTTACGTCATTCTTGTGCGCATATTATTAAGCGTAAGTTTAACGCCACTTCAATAGCTTGGAGCAACTCATGGCAGAAGCCCAGCAAGAAAAAAGGGCTGCACGACGTTTTGCGCTTAGAATTCCGGTGTCGGTGGCTCGCGGTGAGAGCCTGGAATACAGTGAGTCAGCTCAGATACGCGACGTGAGCGCGCGCGGTGTTTCTTTCTACCTGAACTCACCCATCGAGAGTGGATCACCCATCGGCTTCACGCTGACACTCCCGCCGGAAATTACGCTGACGGAAAGTATCCGCGTGCAATGTAAAGGGCGAGTTGTGCGGGTTGACGGCAGCGATAACGGCGGGCCTATGGCTGTCGCCGCGATCATTGAAGAATACGAATTTCTTCCCGAGAGCTGAGGCCAGGTCGATTACGCTTAGAATCCCCCCGCTTCTTGTGGCTTCGGGAGTGTCCCAGAGATTCATTCGGTATTTGGTATTTTTAGACCCGTCCATTTTTGGGCGCATCACGCTATTCAGTGCTGCTTCATCCGCCACTTCTCCGCATACCTCACAAGTGATAAGGTTCATTTTAAGAGGCTGACCTTTTCCTGGGAGATTTTCTTGCCGCGAGTGGGCATCCAATCTGTTGGGTTTCTGTTGCTGTTGATCGCCGGCGCTCAGTCGCAGAATGCCTCGGGCGGGAGTTCGACCAGTCCAGTTCCCGTGGGGCAGCAGACCGCAGTCGTTACAAGCGTGCGAGTGGTGCACGATCGCGGTATTCCTGTGCTCGAAGTTCTTTCCACGCACCCTGTAGTCCCGTCGATCCAGTTGCTGAAGTCGCCTCCGCGCCTGGTGATCGATCTAACTCAGGCTCGCTTGGGGCTGCAGCAAAAGCGGATTCCAGTGCTGCAAGAAAACATTTTGGCGATTCGCACCGAACAATTCCAGAATGAGCCACCCGTCACGAGGATCGTGCTCGACCTGCTCGCTCCGTACGGCTACACGTGGGACGAGGCCGGCAATCGCCTGATGGTGCGTCTCAAACCCGCTGAAGATGTGAATGCGGCAAGCAAGAAGTCGCCATTCCGGCCGCAGGAAGTGCCTACAGTCGCGCGTGCCGTTGGGCCTGCGCTTGTTCCTGTCATTAAACACGGGAGCGACGTCATATATGCCGGAAGCCGCGTCACGGCTGGATCGTCTCTGACCGCTGGGTCCGACACCGCAGTCTTGCAGTTATCGCGCGGAGGAGAAGTTCGCGTCTGCCCTGGAACGACGGTCTCAGTCACGCCTTCGGCCAGCACCCATGACCTGATGCTGGGCATCAGCACCGGTGCGCTCGAAACCCATTACACGCTTGACGCCTCGGCCGATACCTTGATGACTCCCGACTTCCGCATTCTATTTGCGGGGCCAGGAGAATTTCATTATGCGATCAGTAGCGACTCGCACGGCGATACCTGCGTCCGAGGATTGATGGGCAACACCTCTTCCGCGATCGTTTCTGAGTTGATGGGAGACCGCATCTATCAGGTGAAACCAACGGAGCAGGCGGTGTTCCGCGCGGGGAGGATCGATAAGGTCGATTCAAATATCCCGCTGGAATGTGGCTGTCCGCCGCCGGTTCCAGTGATGGTGGCTTCCGCGGCGGATGCTCCATCGAAAACCGAACAAACTAACGCATCACCGCCCGCCGCCAAATTGCAAAATCAAGGCTCGCAAACGCTTTCCAACGGGCCGGAAATCCAGTCTCTGCCAGCCTCGCAGTCAAGCGACGTCCACATACAGGTGGAAGCGCCGTTTGTTTTCCACGCCAAGGACCGCACAGCTACCCCGTCGCCACCTACAAGAGAGGTTGCAGCCCTGCCCGTGCTGGAATCTTCGAACGCGTCACCCCATCTTGAAGCGAAAGTGCAACCGCCGCCCGCCGGTTCGACAGCACCACAGAAGAAGAACGAAGGTCCTCACATCCTACGGCGGATCAAGAGAATCTTCGTCGCACTCTTCGACTGACGGATATAGGACGAAACCTGCCGCGACGGATCGCACATAGAGCAGGCCCACGATCGCTCAGCCGCGATTGACCGCTCGGCGCAGTGGCTCCACTTTCTCCCGCACCGTGTTGCCTAAGTCACTCGCCAGGTCGGCGCCGCGCTCGGCCACATCGCGCACGCGTTCCCGGGCGTCGCGAGCTCGGTCTTTGGCTTCTTCGGTCCAATCCTCCAGAGTTTCCTTGGCATCCTCATAACCGCGTTTGAGATCGCGCCGAAACTGCTTACCGGTTTTCGGCGCCAGAGCGAGTGCTACCAGCGCTCCCGCACCAAGTCCAATAAGAAAGAAAGTGACTGCGGTTCCTACATTGTTTCCTTCTGAAGATTCATAACGTCCAAAGCGCATGATTAACCTCGTTTCCTTATGGCGAAAAACCCTCGACCGTTCGGCACCCACGGCGCAATTGTTTCGCCTCAACGATTCTAGTCCTGCTTGCGCACAGCGCGAAATCGTATCGCTAACCCGGGGTCCATGGGATGAATTGAGCATTGGAAAGGTTTTCTTTCTGCCGGGGGCAGTGTAGAATTGTGTTTTCGGTCCTCTTGTGCGGCGGAAAATGTGGCCTGCCCGCCTTCCGTCGGCTCAAAACACCGCATTTATTTGTAAGGAGACTGTTTCGAGCAATGTCGATCCCTGCCACGCAACTGCGCCCCGGCATGATCATCAAGCACAATAATGATCTGCACTCCGTATTCGCCGTTGAGCACCGCACTCCCGGTAACCTTCGTGCTTTCATTCAGGCCAAACTCCGCAACCTGCGCACCGGGGCCATGTTCGAGCACCGTTTCCGCTCACCCGATCCCATCGAGAAGGTCAATGTCGATGAGGTCGATATGCAGTTCCTGTACGCTGACGGCGACAACTATTAC
>JBAPOI010000799.1:0-1639 GCA_049279555.1 Candidatus Sulfotelmatobacter sp. | reverse complement strand
CGATTGCAGCTTCGATTTTATCTGGAGCTGGGGAGTTATTCATCATTCCGCTGATACCCGCCAGGTGCTTCGCGAGATGCATCGCGTATTGCGGCCGGGCGGCAAGTGCACCGTTATGGTCTATTACAAGTCGTGGTGGCACTATTATTTCTGCGGGTTCCTGCGAGGCGTTTTTCAGCGGCAATTCAAGAAGCAGTTGAGCCTGCATCGGGTGGCGCAGAGCGCCACCGATGGCGCCATTGCCCGGTATTATACGCGTCGCGAATGGCGGGAGACCGCCAGCGGGCTGTTCGATGTTAAGTCCACTCAAATCTATGGGCAAAAGGGAGAGATCGTTCCTCTTCCCGGCGGCCGCCTGAAGCAAATCCTAGTGGACATGGTGCCGGACAGCGTAGCAAGATTTCTCGTTCATAGCCTCAGCGGCGGATCGTTCCTCGTCGCCGATATGCAGAGGATTTGATAGGCAGCCGACCGCGCGAGCGGAGGCAGCCGGTCGTAGACCCAAAATGTGCGGCATCGCTGGAATTTACGCCTATCACTCCGCGGCGGATCGCGTCGATCATGCGGAATTGACCCGCATTTGCGACCACATGGCAGCACGCGGTCCCGACGGCTCCGGTGCCTGGCTTTCGCATGATGTTCGCGTGGGCTTCGGGCACAGACGTCTTTCCATCATCGACCTCTCCGACCGCGCGGCGCAGCCGATGGAAAGTGCCGATGGCAAGCTCGTCATTACCTTCAACGGGGAGATTTATAATTACAAGGCGCTGCGCACCGAACTCGAAGGCGAGGGGTACGTTTTTCGCACGCAATCTGACACGGAGGTGCTGCTCCATCTCTATGCTGCAAAGGGCGCGGGCATGGTCAATGACCTCCGTGGCATGTTCGCCTTCGGAATTTGGGATTTGGAGCGGCGCGGGCTACTTCTGGCGCGTGATCCCTTTGGCATCAAGCCTCTCTATTATGCCGATGATGGCCATATGCTGCGATTTGCCTCGCAGGTGAAAGCGCTAATGGCCGGGGGCGAAGTGTCACGGGATCCAGACCCGGCCGGCTGGGTCGGGTTCCATATCTTCGGCAGCGTTCCAGAACCCTTCACGATCTACAACAAGATCCGCAATCTTCCCGCCGGTAGCACCGTTTGGGTCGACTCGCACGGAATGAGCGAGACGAAACCATATTTTCGAATTGCGGATGTCTATGCGAGAGCGGAAAACGATCTTCCAACACGGCCGCTGCCAGAACTTAGAGAACATTTGCGGACGGCCCTGTTCGACAGTGTTCGCCATCACATGGTGGCCGATGTCCCCGTTGGCGTCTTTCTGTCAGCCGGATTGGATTCCGGTGCCCTGCTGGGTTTGATGCGGGATGTCGGGCAACAGGACATCCAGGCTGTCACGCTTACCTACGAAGAATTTCAGAATCAGCATGACGACGAAGCTCCCGTCGCGGCGAAAAGCGCGGCGCTGTACGGCAGCAACCACACAATCCGTGTCATCCGAGAAAAGGAATTTCACGATGATTTGCCTCGCATATTCGAGGCGATGGATCAGCCGACGATTGACGGCATCAATATCTGGTTCGTGAGCAAGGCGGCGCGCGAACTCGGCCTCAAAGCCGCGATCTCGGGCCTCGGCGG
>JBAPOI010000798.1:0-1835 GCA_049279555.1 Candidatus Sulfotelmatobacter sp. | reverse complement strand
GAGGCGCCGCTTCACCCAGGCATTGACGGAGAGGCCCTCACGCGCGGCGGCTGCTTCGACGGCAGCGCACCGTTCGCTGGTGTACCTCACCTGCAGGTAGCGATGGCGCGCAATCGGCCCAATCCTCTTGATTTTTCCCGACCATTATGGCCTAACCATTTGTGCAGCAGCGCGGTGGGTGGGCAAGGATGCCCAACGGATCTCAAAGGTGGGTGACCGCCGTGTCTGTTTTTATTATCGTCCGCAGGGACGCGGGCGCAAAGTCCAAACCAGGAGCCAAGGATGGCTTCCCGCCCTTCCCCCGCGCAATCGACGCTCCCTCTCCCCGCCCCGGAAATCCCGCGCAAGCCGGTCTATGCCGTCTGGCCCCCCCGCGTCGAGTCGCGCGAAGCGTTCGATCAGCTCGTCGCCGAGATTGCCCGTGTCGATGCGCTTGAGGCACACACCGCCCTGCGCGTGAAGGAAGAGAAGGATCGACTCACGTCTGAAGCAGCGGCCGCCCTCACCATCGAAATCGAGGGCGCCAGCGAACCCCTTACGTTGGAAGATTGGCGCGCCAAGCTCCTGGCCGCGGCCGAAAAATTCGCCACGAAGCACCGCGACGAGCTCCTGGCAGAGGGACGGAAATCGTTCGACACCAATCACGCGCGGGCGGGGTGGAAAGATTCAAGGCCCGCACTACAGCCTCTGGAGGATTTTGACGAGGATGGGAACGACAAGATCCTCAAAGCCATTTTGAAGCAATTGCGTCTCCACCTGCAGAAGGTCGCCGAGTTCGCGGACGGAGGGGCGCGGTTCGTGGAAGTGAAACTGTCGTGGCGCAAGAAAGAGCTGCTCAGCGCCCACAAAGACGAAGAGCTGCCGCTTTCAATCCTGAAGAAAACCGGTTTCACCGTGCGGGAAGAATTCGAAGAGTTCTACGTGAACCCGCAAACGACGGCCGATCTCAAATCGCAGTCTGCGGAGAAACCCAAGTGACCGGCTGCGCGACCCACGCCACGAAGTGCGTGATTGCCCGTCGGATCCTCCGCAAAGCGATCGCGGAGCAGCTCGAACGCAGCATTCCGACCGGCCTCCTGGGAACGGACGGCCAGGCCGCGGTCGCCTACGAGCTGGTGGCCACCATCACGCGCCCCGGCCTGCGCGAGGCCCTGCAGGTACTAGGGTGCGACAATGCCGGGCACTGACTTACTTGACGCATACATGAAAACCCCGGAATAGAAAATGCACACCGCTCGTTACTTCTTACGCCGCTTCGGTTTCTTCGCGGCCCCGCCGATGAAAGTTTCGTCGCTCTCGACTTCCCCCGCCAGCTTCTGGAACGATCCGCTTTCCATCGCCTTGCGGATTCGGTGGAGCATAAACCACGCCGTCTTTTGTGTAACGCCGATCGCTCTCCCGAGTTCATGGGAACTGATACCGTTCTTGCAGTTTGCAATCGACCAGACTGCGACAAACCACTTGTCGAGCCCGAGCGGAGAATCCTCGAAGATTGTTCCAGTTTTGTAGCTGAACTGGCACCGGCACGAATTGCATTGCAGCTTCGGTCGGTTCTTCACTTCGCTGCAATTGTCGTAGCCGCACTTCGGGCAGACGACCTTTCCGCCCGGCCATTTGATCTCCCGCATGAAGGCGTTGCAGTTGTCGAGATCGGTGAAGTAGCGGACGGCATCGAGCAGGGTCGCAGGGATTTCTTCAATGCTCATGATGTTCTTTCAAGCAAACAGTTCGAGTTGTTTAACCGTTCCGTCGGCGTTCAAATATCCCCATTGGTTCGCCATCGCGTCCGCAATTCCATGATATGTCCGCGCCCGATCCGCCACGCGCGTTTCACT
>JBAPOI010000797.1:0-5416 GCA_049279555.1 Candidatus Sulfotelmatobacter sp. | reverse complement strand
TTGCGGGCGCAGTACCGCGGCGAGAACTTGAGCGAAGCATCCGCCGGATCTACTCGTCCGCATGATCGCCAGCTACGCCTCGGCTGGAATCTGCCGGGATTCGCAGCTCCTGTTGCGGCGATTTTGGAGAAAGAAGTTCGTTATCTTATGCGCAGCGGCCCTATGCTGCTGACTTTAATCATGCCGATTTTTGTGCTGGTCATCTTTCGTTTTGGACCGATGAATTCGGCAAGGCACTCCAGCCCATTTCTTGCGCGCACACCCAACCTGGCGTTCCCCGCCGCCACCGGATATACGCTGCTCATGCTCACCAATCTCGTCTACAACAACTTCGGCGGAGACGCCGGCGGCATCCAGTTCTTCTTCGCATCCCCGGTGAGCTTCCGCGAAATTGTGTTGGGCAAGAACCTTACTCACGCCGCGGTTCTGGCCGTAGAAACAGTCGTGGCGTGGATGGGAGTCAGCTATCTATACGGCCGTCCTGCACTCGACGTAACCGTCGCGACTCTTGCGGGACTGCTGTTTGCAGCGCCGTTAAATTTTTCCGTGGGCAATCTGCTGTCGATCTATACGCCGAAGAAATTGGATTACTCCACCTTCGGCCGGCAGCGCGCCTCGCAAGTTACGGTGCTGATCAGCTTAGGATTGCAAATCGTCGTCGTGGGCATCGGAACCACGGTGTTCTGGGTGGCACGGCGCTACGGCAACTTTTGGATTGCGACCGTGATCCTGCTCCTTCTCGCAGGAATCTCGTGGTCGGGTTACGCGATGATTCTGGGCCGCATGGACCACATTGCAGAGGAGCGGCGGGAAACGCTCGTGGCCGAACTCTGCCGGGCGTAGCAGCCAATCTCTCATAACCCTCAGTCACCCCCTGGTTGCGGAAATCAAGTCACGCGGCCTAGAATGCGTTGCTCGTTAGCGAGCTAACCGTTTCACACCCTGGAGGAAACATGAATCTAAGAAGGACCGTATTAACGGTTGCAATGCTCTTTGTCGGCATGTCGATGTGCTTCGCGCAGAATCCACACTTGGGGACCTGGAAGCTTAACGAAGCCAAGTCGAAGTCGACTACCAGAATGACGAAAAATCTCACCGTTACTTACGAGGCCGTTGGTGACAACATAAAGGCCACGCTGGATGGCGTCGACGGCCAGGGGAAACCCACCCACAATGAGTGGACGGGCAAGTTCGATGGCAAAGACTATCCGGTCACCGGCGATCCCACTTCCGACATGCGGTCATATAAGAATATTGACGATCGTACCATGGAGGCAACCGCCAAGAAGGACGGCAAAGTCACACTTACGGCCCACATCGCGATCTCAGCGGACGGCAAGACTCGTACAGTCACTGCACACGCGACCGATGCGGCAGGCAAAAAGGTCACGAGCACTGGTGTTTACGACAAGCAGTAATCATTTAATTAAACGCAACATCGATGCCCTTCGGCAAGGCCTTTCCGTCGAAGGGCATCAACGTCATTGGCGTCCTCGCGGCTCAAGTCCAACCATAAGCCTTACTTCTTCTCCGGGTTCGCCAGGAACCTGTATCCCACGCCACGAACTGTAAGCAAGTGGCGAGGCTGCGCAGGATCGTCCTCAATATAACGTCGCAGCCGCACCATAAAGTTGTCGATGGCACGCGTGTCGGTGTCCTCATGCAAACCCCAGACTTCCTCGAGAATCTGCTTGCGGGAAACCACGCGCCCGTCGTTGCGCACCAGATGGCGAAGCAATTCCGATTCCATGAGCGTCAAATGAATGACATTCTCGGCCGTACGCAGTTCCAGCGTGCCAAAGTCGATAGCCCTGCCATTGAATGAAAACGTTCCGAAGTCGCTTACGCTGCGGGGATCCGATGCAGCTTGAGAGGAATTAAGCGACTCTTGAGAAGCAGGATTCGAAACGGCATCCGGATTGCCCGCCGGCTGACCTGCTCGCGTCCACTGACTGCGGCGCAGCAGTCCCTGCAAACGCGCCAGCAGAATCGACAGATCAAAAGGCTTGGGCAAATAATCGTCAGCGCCGGCCGCGAAGCCCTTTAGCACATCTTCGGGGCGGCTGCGCGCGGTTAGCATCAGCACGGGCACGTAATTTCGTGCCGCACGTAGCTCGGCAACCACGCTGAACCCGTCTTTGCCCGGCAGCATAATGTCGAGGACGATGACGTCAAAATTCTCTTTCTTCTCGAGCAGGCGCTCGGTGGCGGCCTCGCCATCTCCTACAACCTCGGCGGAATAACCTTCCGCCTGCAGATTGAAACGCAGCCCTTGCGCCAGATGGGCTTCATCTTCCACAACGAGAACGCGGCTCATGCGGTCGCTCTCATGACAAAGACCTCGGCAGTTCCATCGTGACCGTACTGCCCTTGCCTTCGCCCGCACTTTCGGCGAACACTTTGCCGCCGTGCTTCAACGCAATGGCTTTCACGATGAACAGGCCCAGCCCGGTTCCCTTCACGTGCGCAAGCGAGCGGTGGTTAACCCGGTAAAAGCGCTTAAAGATGCTTTTCACGTCGTCAGCAGGAATACCAACCCCATGATCGCACACGCTAAGCACAATCCGTTTTTCGTCCAACACGTTAAGGCGCACGCGCACGTCGACATGTTCACCGGAATACTTGATCGCGTTATCGAGAACATTAAAAACGGCGGTACGGAGATCCTCGGCACTGCCCAGAACCCTCAGTCCCGCACCATTGCTGGATGCCTCCTCGTAACGAAGCGCCTCCGGAGGCAGATGGTGGCGAGTGCGGGCAGCGTCCATGCATTCGTGCACCAACTGCCGAAAGTCGACTGCCGATTTGTCCCGTCCGGCTCTCTTGTCCCCCGCGCGTCCCGCGCGCAGCACCTGTTCGACGGTTTCAGTCAGCCGATCCGTGTCGCTGAGCATGAGCCGGTAAAACTCCTGCTTCTGCGCTTCGGGCAGTTCGCGGCGCTGCAAAGTTTCCAGGTGCAGGCGGATCGAGGCAACCGGCGTTTTCAACTCGTGAGTCACGGCATTGATAAAGCTGTCGTGCTGCTCGCTGCGGCGAATCTCGCGAATCAGGAAGCTGGTGTTCACGATCATGCCGGCGATGATCAAAGCGAAAAAGATGATGCCAAAAAACAGCAGAACGCGCAAACGCCAGTTCAGGATGATCCAACCGACATTGAGCGCGACAGCCAGCGCCACCAGGCCAATGCCCAGGCAGAGGAAGAAGACGATCGTTCCGCGGCGGCTCGTGATGCGCATGGCGACAGGGTGATTTTAACGCGTTCTCTACTGGCAGGGGGACGCAGAGAGCCGAGAGCGCCAACGAACCTCCGTGTTCCCCTGCGCCTCTCTGTGTTTAGAGATTTCCGCAGAAAGCAAAACCCCGGTCACGGGACCGGGGTCAGATTTCTTAATACAATTTCCGATCCTAGTCGCCTGCCGCCGCGCCTTCGGGCAATGCCGCAGTAATCAGGCGTCCGTTTGGCGCTGCCACCAAGCCGGTTTCGAGGTCCGCCAGCCTTACGCGCTTAATGTCCCAAGCCAAGCCCAGCGTCTTCAGCGCCCAGATTCCATACCAGTTCATATCAACTTCATACCACCTAAACCCGTGCTGCGCCGCCGTGGGATGTGCGTGATGATTGTTGTGCCAGCCTTCCCCGAAAGTCAGCAATGCGACCCACCAACTGTTGGTCGAAAGATCGCGCGTGGCAAAACGCCGCGTGCCCCAGGAGTGCGTAGCCGAATTGACCAGCCAGGTGGCGTGCAAACCGACCACCGTGCGCATGAAGATGCCCCACATCAAGAACGGAAGGCCGCCGATCGCGAATAATATGACGCCCAACACGATCATCGGTACGTAGTGATATTTCGTAATCCAAACGTGGAATTTATCCTTGGCGAGGTCGGGAACGTAGCGAGCCAGCGTGGTCGTGTCATGGTGCATGGACTTGCCCATGAGAATCCAGCCCATGTGTGCCCACCATTTTCCATCGATGGGCGAATGCGGATCGCCATCCTGATCCGAATATTGATGATGAATGCGGTGCGTGGCCACCCAGAAAATCGGGCCGCCTTCGAGCGCGAGCGTGGCGCAGACGGTTATAAAATACTCAACCCACTTTGGAGTCTTATAGCCCCGGTGCGTGAGTAGGCGATGATAGCTCATGCCGATGCCCAGGCTGCCCGACACCCACCACAGGAACATGGCAACGAATAGTGCCTTCCACGTGAAGAAGAAAAGCGCCGCTATGGCTCCCACATGAAACAGCCCCATAAAGATTGCGGTCACCCAGTTGATTTCACCGTTTGCAGCTTGTCGTTTTTCCAGGCTTTCCAGTTGCATTTCCAAAGTCGGCCCCATTCCCGTTGTTTCTGTGAATTTGAGTCGCGAATTACTTGCCTCTTCCTTAACCTACCAAGAGATCGGGCCAACCACTGTAATACTTGTGTAATAGCGGCTCGTGGGGCGTTACGGAAGTATTAGAACTAGAAAAAAGGCGCGGCCAAAGGTCGCGCCCTCTACAAACCAGCCGAAATCAGTTTCGCCGTTCAGGCGCTCTTCGGCATGGGCATCTGCCTCATCTCTTTATCCATTTCTTCAGGTGACATGTCTCGCTTGTGCGTCGCAATCGACCACTTGTGGCCGAAGGGATCGGCCAGCCTGCCGTAGCGATCGCCCCAGAACATGTCGCTGACCGGCATCTCAACGTTCGCTCCAGCCTTTACGGCGCGATCGAAGGCGGAGTCTACATCCTCGACATAGATATGCAGCCCCATGCCGGACCCGCCCGTGGTTTGCGGCGAAAGAGATCCAAATTGCGGGAATTCGTCAGCCAGCATAAAAATGGAATCGCCAATGATCAACTCGGCATGCATCACCTTGCCGTCGGGCGCCTTCATCACGCCTTTTTCCGTTGCGCCGAATGCCTGCCTGTAAAACTCGATTGCGCGGGCAGCGTCGCGAACCGTCATGAATGGGGTAAGCGTGTGATAACCCTGCGGAATCGCTTGAACGGTCATGTTTGGCCTCCTAAGGGGAAATTTCGTGCAGCCGAGAGCTTATAACAAATTACGGGGATGGTTTGTCAAAAGAGTGTTACAACGGAGCAAGTTCAGAAGAATGGGTTAGAAAAATCGAGTGACGCCCTCTTCCAGGACTACAATGCGGTCCTCAATTCCCGCCGTGCGCGCTTCTTCCTCCAGCAGTTGCAGCGGCTCGTCGACCGGTTCATGCGACAGCCGGAAAGTCCCATAGTGCATGGGTACCATCCAGCGCGATTTTAGATCGATAAAGGCTTGAGTCGCGTCGGCCGGATTGGTATGCACATTGCGAAAGCTTGCCGGATTGTAAGCGCCGATGGGCAGCAGCGCCAACTCCGGCGACAAGCGGCGACCAATCTCGCGGAAGCCCGCGAAATAGGCGGTGTCGCCGGCGTGAT
>JBAPOI010000796.1:0-2585 GCA_049279555.1 Candidatus Sulfotelmatobacter sp. | reverse complement strand
GCTTGAAGCCGCTGCATGCCGGTTGTGGGGTCGTCGTTGTTAATGGTGTCGTGACCGCCTGAGCCGTCGCTATCCATATACTGATGCATCTCGACTGCCCAATTGTTGGCCGGGTCGACGATGTTGGCAGGCGCGAAGGCTGTATTGTTTCCACTTCCAGTGGTCCATGTCCATGCGCCCGTGTAACTGGTGCCTTCCACCAGAACTAATTGGTTGGCCCCAGCGGTCCGAATGGCGGCGATGGCCGCATTGTCGCTGCTTACAACCTGCGATGCCGAGACATTGTTCGGCTCATTCATTAAATCAAAAATTACATGGCTGTTATTCTTGTAATGGGCCGCCATTTGACCCCAGAAGTTGGCGAACATGGCATTGGTAATGACAACGTTCGCGCCGCTGCCGGTGCCATTCAACGAATTGTAACTGCTCTGCGTATCGGCGACCGTTCCGCCAATTAGACCCTGGCTGCTGCTCTGGAAATTGCTCGAAAGCGGATAGTATCGCTCGAAATTATGCGGGTCGATTAAAACATAATCCCCTTTGCTAGTCGCATAATTGACGAACGTATCCATGTAGCCCAATTGCGTGGAATCAAGGGGACCATTCGGGGTTGTTTGCATTCGTTCCCAGCGGAACGGTAGCCGGAAAGTGTTCATTCCCTTGCTGGTGTAATAGTCAACTTCCTGGCTGGTCGGATAGGTGTAATTCGTGCCGTAGGTGCCCGGTAGGGAATCTGCTCCGAACTCAGGAGTAGAAAGATTGACGCCGGTGTACTCTAATTCACCAGCAGAACAAGCCGCCGAATCGTAGAACATGCCGGCGACGAGGACCAGCGCGCAAAGAAACCAGGTCCAAACAAAGGACTTACCGTCCATATTTTCTCCCCTGCCCGACAGTGTTACCGCCCCGGCGAGAAACTCATTCTATCAGCATTCTCGCGAATTTGAAAGTTTTTCGTTTTGGCTCGCGGATCAGTTTGCGGTTGGAGGCGGCTGTCCTCAGCCGCTGGCAGAGGAAGATCTCGGAAACAACTGCGACTACTATTCGGGCGTAACCCCGCCAGTGCTACCCCTATCGGATCAATGAAACTGATAACCCTCTCTTCGACGGGAATTCCAAACCGGCACTCCCCGTGGGGGCAAATATCGATTTTCGCGAACTAAAGCCGGTTTTGAGGCTTTGAAAACTCCAGATAAGTTTTAACAAAAATGTTGACTTTGGGGAGGAAGTAGGTACATTGAAATTCGGAAACAGCGGTTGAGGCAACGTAAGAGCTGGCAAAGCAATAGGGCTTTTTGTCCAGGGGAGTCGGCGACGTTACCTTTTTGTATTTGTACCGCGAGGGAGATTTGCATGAGCATCCGTTGTTTCCGCGCTGCTTATCTCTTAGGCAGTTTGGCTTTTTGTCTCTGGGGAGTAACTGCTGCTTCGGCGCAAGAACTGTACACGACCCAGAACGATTTCGCGGCGGCATTTTCCAACAGTGGCGCCGCCGTTACCGTTGGTCCTCCTGGAGTGGCCGGCGATTCAGACCTTTCTCCCATCAACGGCATTGGCAACAACACCAATCCCGGCGGCGTGGGAACCCCTGGAGCGTTGTTCACGCAGGTCAATACTCTCGGTTTTGATCAGGTCAATTTCGGAGACGAGTCGACGAATGCTGCTTTCCTTTCCGCGGTAAAAACCAACACGCTGTTAACTTTCGATTACACGCTACCCCAAACTCTTACCACCGGTGCGAACGGATATTTCCAGATCACCGGCGTTTGGAATTGGACCGGCGGTTTCCAGCAGTTCAATAACAACGCGTTTTTCACCGCCACCACTCTAACGGCCGGAACTTACACAGTAACCATGGATTACTCGGCTCTTCAGGCTGGTCTGCCGTCTGGTCCGGGCGGAGGCCTCACGTATTTTCAATTGGAATTGGTGGAGAACTGCGGCGGCAGCCTGACGCCAGCGACGCCATTTACCGTTTACATTGACAACATTCGTCTGGGAGCAGCAACTCCCGAACCCGCTTCTTTGGCTCTTTTGGCCTCGGGCAGTTTAGGATTGCTGGGTTTTGCTTATCGGCGCAGACGGCGCTAAGCTGGCCAATTAGTCCGGTGTGATGTCGATGCAGTGAAATCAGTAATAGTGAAATTAACGGGCGTGTCTTAACGGGCACGCCCGTATCTTTTGCGGCCACTCTCGCAAGGCCAGAACCCGGCTCTTATGCGCGACGAGTTCGGCGCCTAGCTACGGGCCAGATGATGAGCGTTGCCAAGCCGAAAAGTACCAGCGAAGCCGGTTCTGGTACCGCGGAGGTCGAGGGACCTCCGCTGGCATTTGCAACAATCAAATTGATCTCACCCTGAATGTCTGCGGTGTCGAACACACCATCGCCATTGAAATCACCCAGAGCATTCAGGTCTGCGGCACTAAAGTAGTGCGTTGATTCAAACGAACTTTCATTTTGCAGGGCGCTGAGCATGGCCTGCAAATCGCCGTTGTCGATTTTGTGGTTCAAGTCGAAGTCGCCACGGAGCAAATAGAACTGCGAGGCCACTTGCTGCGGCGGTTTGTACTGCGGCGTGTAATTG
>JBAPOI010000795.1:0-5009 GCA_049279555.1 Candidatus Sulfotelmatobacter sp. | reverse complement strand
CACCAAAGGGCTGCCATTCACCCATCGGGTTTGGGGCGGAACCTATATTGTCATGCAGCCAAACGAGGTGGTGCCGAGGACGATGGATGATTTGACTCCTTTGTTTCACGACAAGAACCGAACAGGTTACGCAGATTATGTACCCGCTGATCCCGACTACTTGGCAGCAATGGGTATTCCCCTGTTGCAAGGCCGCAACTTTCAAGACTCTGACAACTACGATGCTCCGCCGGTGGCGCTCGTGAGCGCGGCGCTGGCACGCGAGAAGTGGCCAGGGCAAAATCCCTTGGATCGCCAAATCGAGTTTGGAAATATGGACGGCGATTTGCGCCCCAAGACGATCGTGGGCGTAGTGGGCGACGTTCGCTATCAGAACCTTGAATCACGGCCCGATCCAGCCATTTATGTGCCCGTTGCGCAGAGGCCGAACACAATCGATATCTATTCCATCGCCTTGCGTAGCTCTGTGGACCCAGGCTCGGTGGCACCTACAGCCCGGCGGATCGCTCGCGACCTGATGCCCGCTGCTCCCGTCGAATTTCGACTCATGGCCGACTGGGTCGATGGATCATTGAGCACGAGAAAATTCAGCTTGCTGCTGGCCAGCGGATTTGCCTTCTGTGCGTTATTACTTGCGGTGACAGGGAGTTATGGAGTAATGGCGTATGCCGTCGAGCAGCGGCGCCGGGAGATTGGCATACGCATCGCACTTGGCGCAACGTCCTCAGTTGTCTGGCGCATGGTCCTAACCCAGGGCCTCCGTCTTGCGCTGCTGGGTAGCGGGCTTGGCCTCTTGGGATCGCTGGTGCTAGCCCGCGTGCTTCAGAGCCAGTTTTTTGAAATCAAAGGCTACGATCCCATCGCGCTGTCCGTTTCGGTCGGATGTTTGCTGATCACGGTGGCGGTGGCATGTTGGCTGCCAGCCCATCGCGCCGCGCGCATCCAGCCGGTAACGGCGCTGCGGGGGGAATGAAGCAAGTTGGCAGGGAACAGTTATCTGCTGACAGGATTGCAGGATTGATGGTGGGATTGCCCCAGAAAACTTTTGATTTCCCCCCAGGAGCCTAGAGGGGGTGCCGTCGCTGGACTTTGCTCGTCGGCTAGATTGCCGTGCTCATTAGAGCTGCCCCGGCATTCTTAATGTCAAAAGTAGTTTGCACGTCCGAACGTAACCCCAGTTCGACCACACGATCAAATCGGCTGTAGTACTCTTCCGCGCCATGCATGATCACCACGAGCGTTTTGCGCTGTGTCCGCTCAAAGATCTCGCGAATGGCGACAGATTTGCTCTGGACATCCAGATTAGCTAGCGGCTCGTCCATGATGTAAAGGTCCGCCTCTTTGGAGAGGGCAAGCGCCAGGGCCAGCTTCTGCTGCTGGCCGGCAGAGAGTTCGTCGGCTTCGGACTCTAACAGTTCTTCGTTCTGCAGAGAGAACAGATCAAGCAACCTTGGATCCGCCCCAAGCTCGGCAACCTTAATTGCTGGAAACGCGATCGGCAGCGTGATGGAACTTATTCGATCCGGCAACACGACTTCGCCCCGAGATGGGGCCAAATAGCCCGATAGGATGTTAGCCAGGGTGGTCTTGCCGGAGCCGTTTGGCCCAACAATCAGCACTCGTTCGCCATGCGCCAAATTGATCGAAAATCCGGCGAGGACATCGTTGCCTCCATACGAATAGCCCACATCCGTTACCGAAACGCTGGGACCTGGTAAATAGTAGGGTGCAGCCGAACCGCTGGTCAGAAATCCGACCACGCGTTGCATGGTGACACCGTAACTGTGCAGATCCGCCGACTGGCTGAACATGTCCATCAGGGTCGTCGCCGATCGCCAGAACGAGTTCATGAAGGCGAGATACGCGCCAAACGTCATCTCGTGCCAGAAGACGAAGAGCGCACCGACGAACAGAGAACAGAAATCCGAGACAACCATGGTCAGATCGCCAGCCCCCTGCAGCATGCGCATAACCCGGTATTTCTTGTAGCCGGAGGTTAGAACATTCCCCATCCCCGCCTCAAATGAGGAGAGAGTCCTCGGAAGCAAGCTAAAATTTTTAATTATTTTGAACGCGTTCAAAGACTTGGTGAGAGACGACACGACCTCAGCTTCCTGATCCCGCTCGAGCGAAGTGAATTCCCTTATCTTCTTGCCTACGACGGTACTGACAATTGACGATATAGGAATGATGGCGCACAAAATCAGGAATGCCTTCCACGAGATAAAAATCAGCACTGATATCAGTGCGATTAGGCGGGTCAATTGATTCGCCATCAGTCGAACCAAAGCCAGCATCGGCAACACGCCTTCCTTCACGTCCCCGCGGATGCGGGTGATGTAATACCCGTGTCCCTCGCGCAGAATATCGCGATAGTCCTTCTGGTAATAGGATTGCAGCATATCGCGACTGATACGGAGCACGATTTTGTTATCGAGCGCGAGCTGCCAGAGCGACACTCCGTAGCCAGATATATTCGCAAAAAGACCCAGAGCTAGGTAGCCCAGGATTAAACCAACAAATTGATGAAAATTGCCCCGGCTGGCCGCCTGATCGAAAATCGCTTTCGTCAGAAGTGGGTGCAAAACGCCTTCGATGCCGCAGAGCATCGACGAAGCGATCACCACCATCGCGAATTCGGTGCGATCTCTCTCAAGAAGAAAAAGAAAGGATCGCAACAATGAGCGCTGACGACCATTAGCATTTACAGTCGGCATTTGGGTGTCCTCATCAATCCGCTTCCGATTACGCGCTCTGCGGAGTGGACGCGCCAACGCAAGCGAGATCTTGCGACCGCTCATCCATGTCCAGTTCGTCGAGCATGAAGTCGGCTTGGGTCAGGTGGTTTATGCGGTAAAGCGTTCGCATCACGCCAGCAACTCCGGTCGCGTAGTCGCAAGACACACGGAACAAGTTGTCGCCAGGCGTCGCGTAGCCATGAGCCTGCTTGATGAAATACAAATCACGAAGCCCCGATATCGGACGCTTTGCCATATCGAGGTATTTGGCATCGCCCGAATACAGGTGAGCATCGACAAGAACATCCACAAAGCTGCTCAGTCCATACAACAGACCGGCAAACCCGGAGTACTTACGATGCACGTCGGCAAGAATGCGGTCCACACCGTCCCACATTCCGTATCGTATTGCCACTTTAGCGATTCCAGCGCTGCCTTCCTCTATATATTGCTCATACATGATGCGGTCGCCGGGTGTTCTTGGGAACGACAGCACGCCGGGCTCAATCTCGTAGCCGTGTGCCAGATCATATTGCAATGCCCTGCGTCCGAGATTGCCCCAGTCACCCACACCCAGCACCTGCGACAGGCGCAGGAAGAATAGCGCAACGCCGCTTTGTCCATAACCAAGGCCAAGATGAATTGTGCCTTCATTGTCCCAATAGATGCCGTTGCTATCGGCTTTTGCCCTTCGCGCCAGCGTTTCGGCGAGGCCTTGCGCGATAATTAGGTATTTCGCCTCGCCCGTCTGGCGGTATGAAACAAGGTTGCACAAGCCTATACCAGCCATGCCATAATAAAAAGAGTGGTGGACCCGTACAAGCGGACTAGCATTGGCATAGGCCATGAATTGCTGGGCCTTCTCAATGTTACCCAACCCGAAAAGCGCGAGCGCGATCCCAGAAGCACCAGTAAGAATGCCCGGAGCCAGATCCGGCTCCTTAATCTGCCCGATCTCCCGCGCAAAACGCTCCAATGCTGGCTGTGGAACCTCGAAGCCACATTTCACCAGCGAATAAATGACCCCGGCGGACCCAAACCCGAGTCCAATCGAATTCGTAAAGAGCGCAAATGGATCCGATGGAAAGAGCGTGTACTTTTCATCGGTGCGATAGTTATGCAAGATAAACTGCGCCAGCCCTTGATAATCTTGTGGCGAGGTTTCCTGTCGGCAGCCCGCCGTGCATAATGGCGTTTCGAAGGTTACCGGCATTTCGAGCAGTTCGCAGGCGCGATCGCAGGTCATCGTGCCCGTTGCCAGCCCCGAAATGATTTCGTGCAGGCGTGTCTGCGACCAGCCGATGTCCGACAGAATCGTTGGTAAAACGGTCGTGAACAGGTCCTTGCGCAACTCCGAGAGGATAACGATCGGAAACATGCCGTATAGCATCAGTGCCCCTACCGCATAAATATCGTCGTTATAGCCTCGCTTGTCCTCCTGAATGCTGTTCAAGCCACGGAAACCGGGCGTGTAGATATCGCTCGGATCATCGATCTCAGGACGGTAAGCGGCTTCAAAATCAATAATCCTCGCCGTATAAGTGCTCTGGTCGACCAGGATATTCACCGCGGAGAGATCGCCAATGACAACTCCTAGCTGATGGATACGCTGGATACCCTTCAACAGACTAACAAAGATGCTCTTGAAGATACTATAGAAACTCTCCGCATGCGAGGCACCAGGATTTACCTTCAGAACCGGGCTATTGATCAACATAACCTCTCTGATGTCCGTCGCGTCGAAGTATTCTTCGACTAAGTAGAAGTTCTCCCAGTCGTAAAAGGTATGGATCGGCATTGGCGTGATACCCTGGCTGCCGATAACTTGAAGCATCTGATACTCTCGTTTGAGCCGAAAGATCGCATCGTGGCCGTGACGGTCGATTTCGATGAACGGTCGAGCCTCCTTGACAACCACGTCTTTCCCGCTCGCCTGATCGACCGCTAGATACACGCCACCCGTATTCGAAAACGAGAGAGCGCGCTTGATCGCGAAGCGTCCGTGGTCGAGGGTCATTTCGGCCTGCTCTTCTTCTGGTTGTTGCTCTTGCGGAAATGGATCTGTTACCCACGGGGGTATATGGAAGTAAGGGTTCCGAACATCAGGAACCTGCTCACCTTGTGGCGATGTCAACACAGGCTGGCGGACTCCCATGAAATCCCGGCGATAGGTCTGCAGGATTCCTCCGTAGCGATAGTAAAGGCATCGACAGTCCTTGTATCTCTTATCGGATAGGATGTAGGACCCGCATTCGCTACGGACGCCAACAT
>JBAPOI010000794.1:0-4471 GCA_049279555.1 Candidatus Sulfotelmatobacter sp. | reverse complement strand
CCGAAATCATGGCTGAATGGACCGAGTCCATCATCGGCGTTAAGAAGCTGAAACGAGAAACTCCTCGCAAGCTCAGAGATGACGTCCAGGTTGGGAATGTGAGAGCCGATTGAGAATACGAGACAAGGGCGTCTGCGGCGGTGAATACAGGTGCAAGGAAGTCAGCAACTCCCGTCGAATTCACCCCTTAACTGAGTGAAAATGGAGTGAACAACATCCACCACAGCCACGGTCGGATGGTTGACACCCGCCGGACGGGAACGGCCAAAACGATCCCCCGCGCCCGACGATAATTCAGCCCGCATGGCTGTTGAAACAGGGTGATACGAGCCGCGACGGGCGATGCGCTTCATTGGGAATTTGGGAATCAGCCCATCGAGGAAGCTCGGGATCGGTTGGCTAATGCCCGTAGCTGAGATCATTCGCGCCCATCCGGCTTATCGATCAGACTACGAGGGGGACGGAAAGGTGTGCGACGGATCGCCTAGACAAGGGGCTGTTCCGTGGTTTTGGGCTTACCCGGACTGGGAAGGATCGTGCATCAGGCGGCCTGCCCATTTCCCCCGATAATATGAATATTGGATAATGTGTGCTACGAGCAGCTCATAATGCCGTAGAATTGTGCCATCCCGGAAGCCAAAAATGGAAATTGCCGGTTTAGGAGGGGAAAAGTGGATTTCATCGAAAGTATCTTCCACATTAGCCCGGGTAATGGCAATGGCTTAACGGAAATAACTTTGTTCCTGACCCTAGTGGCCGCGCCGCTGCTGGTCGCGGCATTGCGCAAGAAACTGAAACGATCCCAATTCTAGAGAGGGGCTTCCATATGGCGAGTACCGATCTTACGGAGCTCGTGCTCCGTTCCACGTTTATATTTGCCGGGACGGTCGAGTCGATTGGTAAGTCGTCGGTGAACGTTCTAAATGGACGTCCCGGCTTGGCGATCGCCCGATTTGATCGACCGCTTCGGGTTAATCCCGTACTAGGGAATCTAAAGGGACGTCCAATTACCGTGTTGATAGCGAAGGGCGGCAAGGTAAGCCCGGGCGAGCAACTGATTATTTTTGCCAATAGCTGGGTGCATGGAGAGCAGATCGCGGTGGTGGAGAGCGCGCAACTCGCCTTGAACCCGGAGACGGAGCGAGCCGTGTCGGATATAGTGGCTTCGTTGCCTGAACGTCACCTTCAGGAGAGGATCGCGAGCGCGGTGCTGATTGTGGACGGAGTGGTGAAATCCGTCGCGCGGGCGCCGGAAGCGCCGGAGACGGCATCGGAGCACACGCCTTACTGGATGCGTGCGCTGATCGAGATCCGTGAAGTGCTGAAAGGCCAGCCCGAGCAAACCAAGGCCACGCGAGAGGAAGTGCAGTTATACTTTCCGGGGAGCATGGACCGCAGATTCCAGGACGTTCCTAAGCCGAAGGCTGGACAATCGGCGATCTTCTTGTTGCATACGCCCTCGGGGAAATTCCCGCCGCCGGGTTTGGTGGCACCGGATCCGGCGGACGTTCAGCCGCCGGAGCAACTCGACGCGATTCGAGCATTGATCGGGGCCGCATAAAAAGGAGGTTGAGATGGCACAGTTCACGATTAGGGACATCATGCCGCAGAGCCACAGCGACGAGACCAATCAGGATTCGGAGCCGAGTATCGGCGTCAACCTAGCCGATCCCACGCAGATTGTGATCAGCACGTTCACGCCGCCCGATCCGGGGCAAGTGAACGGACCGGTGTTTTACTCGGAGGACGGCGGCGCCTCCTGGCACTTGAGCTTCATCGTCCCGGGTGGCGAACCTGGTGACCAGACATTCGCTTTTGGCGAAACGTCGAATCAATTTTACGGGGCCATTCTCGATCAGTCGGACAACATGGATGAGCTGAGCACCAGCGACCCGTTCGTGGCGGGCACCATGGCGACGCCGGAGAGTCTGCCCCAGCCGCAGGACCAACCGTTCATCTCGGCGACGACGGTGCGGTTCGGTCCGGAGGCCGGGAAGGACCGAACTTACGTCGGTTTTAACGACCAGAACGAATGGGCGACGGGAAAGACCTCGGCAGTGAGCATCTGCCTGGATGCGCTGGCGACGACGCCAACGTTCACCACGGCGTTTCTCGAGAAGCGTTCGACTCCGACCTGGTTATACTCCGGCTCAGGGTTTGTGCAGGATGGACCGCAGGTGCGGGTGGCGATTCACGCCGACGGCACGCTGTATGGAATCTTCAACGGCGTGCGTACCTTCGACTTCACAACCTCGAACGTTACGGCCGATGTAGTGGTGGTGCGCGACGATAACTGGGCCAGCGGCTCGGACCCGTTCACGGCGTTGCTCGATCCAATCGACGGAATCTCGGGCTATCGCGTGCAGACGGGCGTGCCGCTGTTATGGAGTCCACATGCGGGTACGTTGGGTCAGGAGCGGGTCTTTGGCTCGTTTGCCATTGCGGTGCATCCGCTCGATTCCGATATCGTTTACATCACGTGGGCGCAGCTAGTGAGCGGGGTGCAGACGCTATATGTGCAATCCTCGAGCAACCGCGGCGTGGATTGGTCGCCGGTGCTTTACACCGTGACGGGGGCGAGCAATTCGGCGGTGGCCATTGCGGTGAACGGCAAGATCGGCTTGATGTACCAGAAGTACGTGGGTACGCCGCCCAACGACACCTGGGAAACGCATTTCGCGGAGTCGATCAACGGAACGGTCTGGACCGACACGATTATCGCCGATACGCCGGCGAGCACACCGGTGGTGGTGACCCTTCCGTACCTGGGCGACTATCTAGAAATGCTGGCGGTGGGCCAGAACTTCTACGGAACGTTCTGCGCGAACAACACGCCCAACCCGGCGAACTTTCCAGCGACACCGGCCACGGCATCGAACCCGAACGGTGCGATCTTTCTGCGCAACACAACAACGTCGGCGCCATGGAATCTACTGGGCAGCGACGGCACGACGGTGGTTCTAGCCTCGATCGACCCGTTCTTCGTGCAGGTGACCGAGGTAGCCGCGTCGAGCGCTTTCTACGTGCGCGACTGGACGGATTCGGCGACGAGCGGCGATACGGGACTGGAGCCATCGAATCACCTGGTGTTCTGGACGACTTCGGATGTGTGGAACCAATACTCGAGCACAACGCCGAACCCGCCAAATTCTAACAACCAGCCCGTGACCCAGAATGCACAAGCGGGAAGCAACAACTACCTTTTCGCGCGCATCCAGCGCAACGTTTTGCCGCCGAGCGGTTCGGGCAGCACGACGGTGACGGCGCATTTTCTGGTTTCGGAGTTTGGAACGGGCAGCAATTTTGTGGACTGGCTGTTCAGCGATCCGACGGATCCGGACATCACGTTTCCGAGCACCACGGACGTGACGGTCACATTCGCCGACACCGATCTGGGGCCGTTGATTACCCTGCCGTTCACCTGGACGCTGGGCAGCACGACGTCAGACCACCTGTGCGTGGCGGTGGAGATCTTCGCGCCGGATTCGCCGATGCTGGCGCCGGGGTTGACGGGCCAGACGCCCGGCACTTCGGCGGAGAGCGCGTCGATTCTTTACGACAACCACAAGGCGCAGCGGAACCTGCAGGTGAACCAAGCGACAGGCGGATCGCGCGGCAGCGTGTGGTACGGCATTATCCACAATGGCGACCTGACGGTGCTCGACAAGGTGATGGGCTTGGTTGGCGCCGCCGGGGACGTTCCGGAGGGCACGACAATCGAGATCGTGACAGAGCGTGGCACGGTGTTGAAGCAGCCCTTCACGAACTGGGGACGGGTGACGCTGTCCAGCATGCAGCCGGGCGAGAACCGCTGGATCGGGATTACGCTGCCGGTGCCACCGAACACCGCGAACACGGTTTCGATCGCGGATATGAAGGGCGATCTGGCATCGGCGGGCTTCACGATTTCCGCGCAACCGGCGCCGATTGGGCAAGTGATCGCGAGCGCAACGGCGAGCAATCAGCAGATCATCAATCGGCTGGTGCAGGGATTCCAGATTCCGATCGCGGAGGCCGGCGGCGAGACTCACCGCGAGCATGAGCGTTGGGAGGGCGGTGCCGAGTTTCACGAGAGGGTGGTCGCGAAGACGCGAGAGTTCGAAATTGAAGTGGACGTGCGCTTGCGCGGCCGGGAGCGCGAGAAAGAGCGCGCGGAGTCGCAGAATCCGCCGAAGATCACGACAGCGAATTACGAGAGTTACGCCCTGGCGCAGGTGAAGATCCTGGCGGCAACACTGAGCCAACTTGGCGGCGGAGATCCGTTTGGGATCGGGGCGGCGCTGAGCGATATGACGGCGGCGGCGGGAGACCTCGCGGCACTGGTGACGGCGCACATTACGGCGCTGAACAAGTTCGACGCATTCCTGACGATGCTGCAGAAAGCGCAAGGCGACCGGGCGGACATTCTGCAGATGACGCGCTGGCACGCCCAATTGTGCGCGCGTCCGGCGCTGGCGGCGCTGGCGGCTAC
>JBAPOI010000793.1:0-2326 GCA_049279555.1 Candidatus Sulfotelmatobacter sp. | reverse complement strand
TCTGGAACGCTTCCCGTGGCGGACGAGCGTACAGCGGCACGAGCCTGCGACGCTGCCTTCAACCTCTGCTTCAGAAGTGCGGCATCCTCACGCCAAAAGGCAAACCGCCGCGGATTCACGATTTTCGGCACAGCTTCGCCGTCAATGCCCTGCTGCGATGGTACCGGGCCGACGCCGATGTCGAGGCGAAGTTGCCTCTGCTGGCGACCTACCTGGGGCATGGTTCGGCCGTATCGACGCATTACTACCTGCACTTTATCGAGCCACTGCGCACAGCAGCCAGTGAACGGTTCGCTAATCACTACGGTGAACTGGTCTCTCCACCGCCGCAACCGGTGAGGAGGCGTAGATGAAGACCGCGCCTCCCAACCTACTCGGCGCCGTAATCCGCGACTACTTCACCGATCACCTTCCCCGCCTGCGGGGAACGAGCCCGCACACGATCCACAGTTACCGCGACAGCATCGTTCTGCTACTCCGGTTTCTCGCCCGAGAGCGGAACAAAACCATTACGGCGCTCGATCTGATGGATGTCGATCCGTCCGGCATCCTCGCATTCCTGCGCTACCTCGAGCAGGAGCGCAACAATGGCGTGTCGACCCGAAACGTCCGCCTCTCGGCCATTCATGCGTTCTTCCACTTCGTGGCCTCGCGCAATCCGGAGCACCTGGAGTTGGCCCAGCGCGTCCTCGGCATTCCGTTCAAGCGCGCACGACAGCGCGCTATCGATTACCTGGAGTACGACGAGATTGACGCGGTTCTCAAAACCATTAATCGGACCACACTGCAAGGAAGCCGTGATTACGCTCTGCTGGCTACGATGTTCAACACGGGCTGCCGCGTGCAGGAGATCGCCGATCTGCGGGCCAGTGATCTTCAACTGACCAAGCCTTTTCAGGTGAGATTGTTCGGCAAGGGAAGAAAAGAACGCTACTGTCCGCTATGGCCGCAGACCGCCACAGTGTTGAGAGGGTTCTGTGATCAGCGAAACCTGGACCTGCAGTCGGACGCCCGCGTCTTCCTGAATCACCGAGGCCAGCCGCTGACCCGTTTCGGAATCCGCCATATCCTCGCCAGATGCCTTGGCGTTGCGTGCGGCAGTACTCCGAATCTGCGCAAGAAACGCTTGCATCCTCATAGCGTCCGGCACAGCACGGCCGTGGCCCTTCTGAAGTCGGGTGTTGACTTATCGACGATCAGTCACCTGCTTGGGCATGCCAGTCCGACGACAACGAATCGATACGCGAAAGTCGATCTTGAAATGAAACGGCAGGCCATTGCGAAGGTCAAGCCGGTTCCCCGTAAGTCCCGCACGCCATGGAGCAAAGATCGCACGATCCTCGACTGGCTCGAATCCCTTTGAGCCCCGATAAATGTGGAGTTGGAACCCCGCAAAATCATGGGCTGCGGTCTCTCCCCGCTTCAACTCCACATTAATGGCAACTTCACATTAGTCGATTAGTAAAACGTCGAGGCGCGCCAAGCGATTCAGTAACTGGCGTGTGGAGCGGTCGGCGAGCGAGGCATACATTTCATCGAACAGATCCTGCGCGCGGATGAACTGGCAGCGGTGGCCATTCTGTAGGGCTTTCAACAGGAGTCCGCACGCCAGTCCGGTTTTGCCCACACCGGTCGGGCCGACCAGGACGAGATTTTCATGCTTGGCAACGAAGTCGAGTTCGGCGAAGGCGCGGATCTGTTTACGGTTGACCCCGGGCTGGCGCGCATAGGGGAACGTTTCAAGTGACCAGCGTTCCGGCAGATTGGCTTTGCGAATGCGCCACTCCAGCGCGCTCTCCTGCCGCTCGTGCCATTGTGCGCGCAGTAATCCGGCAATGAACTCCGAATAGGAGGGGTTCGACTTCTCGGCCGCCTGCAGTTGCTCGTCGTAGACGTGCAGCATACGCCGCAGTTTGAGATTCTTCAGCAGTTGTTCCAGTTCTTCAGTCAGAGTCGGTATCGAGTAAGAAGTAGTCGCGTGCCACACGGCGCAGAATCATCCGCTCTAGCCGGTCGAGATCATAGAGGCCATACTGGGCGGCTTCGCGCACTGCGGCGAGGAAAGGCTCGCGCGGGTATTCGCGAAGCAACCGGAGCAGTTGCCGCAGAGACAAGGCCACCACTTTACGGCCCTTTTGCTTCAGATCCGCCACATAGCCGGCAATCTCAGGCGCCGTCCGTAAGAGGGCTTGTTCTTCCGGGTGCCGCTCGATCAGCTTCACTCGCTCGCCACGCGGCGGCTTGTGTTCGGCCAGTGTGATGCGCTGCGAAGGCGCCATCGTGCGGACATGCGTGACTAAGTGACGGGCATCGAGCTCGATCTCGA
>JBAPOI010000792.1:0-5798 GCA_049279555.1 Candidatus Sulfotelmatobacter sp. | reverse complement strand
GCGGGACGCTGAATTCGAAGAAGTAAGTCGATCCGAAAGAACGTAAGAATTAAAGAACGTAAGAATTGAACATGGCAAACCAAATCGCCTCCGGGAGCGGGAGAAAGATCTCCAGGGTCTGGCTCCTGGCGTTGTTGCTGCTCGGTCTAACCGGCGCTGTTGCACCAATGCGCGCGCAAGATCAAGTCGCGGCGCCGCAGAAGCAAGAGCCAGCGACTCCGCAAAAGCGAGAGCGACACGACAACTCGAAGCATGACCAGAGCTTCGGCCGTCAGTTGGCTCACGAGACTCGGGAAGCGGCAGGCGAAGAGGAAGAAAAAGACGACACTGCAGAATTTAAACAATCGCCAGCGGTCCGCCTAATTGCGAACTGGACGGGAATGAGCTTGCAGCATGCCTATTGGCTGGCCGTGCTCTCGAATTTCTTGGTGATTGCGGGGGTCCTTATTTGGGCGGCGCGGAAATATTTGCCTAGCGCCTTCAGTGCCCGCACCGCGGCGATACAGAAAGCGATGCAGGAGGCGCAGAAGGCCAGCGAAGATGCACGGCGTCGACTGGCGGAGATTGAATCGCGCCTGATGAGACTGGATGTCGAGATCGGCATGATGCGCGATTCCGCGGGAAAAGAAGCAGCGGCGGAAGAAGCGCGCATTCAGGCTGCGGCGCAAGAAGATGCGCACAAGCTGGTGGAATCGGCCCAGCAGGAAATTGCAACTGCGGCCAAAACTGCGCGTCGCGAACTCGCCGCGTACGCCGCCGACCTTGCAATTGGCCTGGCGCAGAAACAGATTCACGTGGACACAGCCACTGATAAGGTTTTGGTACGGAATTTTTCCGGGCAATTAGGAACTGCCGACTCAGGAAATGGTCCGGGAAAGGGCAGCCACTAGATGGCTTCGGTCGCCAGCACCTACGCTCGGGCTTTCGCAGATGTGATTCTGGATACGCATCTCGATGCCGACCGTTCCATCGCCGAGTTGCGCACCATCGCCAGCTTGCTGGCCGAGAGTTCAGATCTGCGGCGAGTGTGGGAGAACCCGGCGATTCCCGCCGAGCAGAAGCGTCGCGTGTTGGACGTGATTGCAGAACGCGATGGATTTTCAAAGCAGACTAGAAATCTGGTTGCGGTGCTGATCGATCATCGGCGTATCCATTTTCTGGAGCCGATCATCCGGCAACTCGAGAAAGAACTCGATGCGCGGCTGGGATTCGCAGAGGCGCAGATCACCAGCGCCCGCCTCTTGGGGGATGCAGAGAAGCAGGAGTTTGAAGCTCAGGTCGGCAAGCTGACCGGCAAGAAAGTTCGAGCGCACTACGACGAGGATCAATCTCTTCTCGGGGGCGCCGTAGTCCGTGTTGGCAGCACGATTTATGACGGCTCGGTGAAAGGGCAGTTAGAGAGGATGAGGGAAGAGATTAGCTCCTAGCTGCTAGCTCTGGCTCTCAAGCGAGAAGCCAGAAGTGATGCGCTAGAAGCTAGAAGCTGACTTTTATGGCACAGATCAAAGCAGACGAAATCACGAAACTGATCCGCGAGCAGATCGAGAACTACGAATCGAAGATCTCCGTGGATGAAACTGGCACGGTCCTTACCTTGGGCGATGGCATCGCGCGCGTGTACGGACTCGACAAGGTAATGGCGGGCGAACTTCTTTCCTTCCCGCACGGTGTGGCCGGCATCGCCATGAACCTGGAAGAAGACCAGGTAGGCGTCGTGCTGCTCGGAGAATACACCGAGATCAAAGAAGGCGACGAAGTGAAGCGCACGGGCCGCATTATGAGCGTGCCCGTCGGTGATGCCATGATCGGCCGCGTCGTGAACTCGCTCGGCGAGCCCATTGACGACAAAGGCCCCATCTCCACCGACAAGTTCATTGCGCTGGAGCGCCTTGCGCCCGGAGTCATCGACCGCCAGCCCGTGCGTGAGCCGATGGCAACCGGACTGAAGGCCATCGACAGCATGATTCCGGTAGGCCGCGGCCAGCGTGAGTTGATCATCGGCGACCGCCAGACCGGAAAGACTGCGGTTGCGCTCGACACCATTATTAATAGCCGGGGCAACGACCTGATCTGCATTTACAACGCGATCGGGCAGAAGCGTTCGTCGATTGCGCAGGTCGTGAAAATTCTCGAGGACGCTGGCGCGATGGAGTACACCATCGTGGTCGCCGCGTCGGCATCGGAACCCGCGCCCATGCAGTACATTTCGCCGTATGCCGCGACGGCCATCGGCGAATACTTCCGCGACACCAAGCGGCACGCTCTCGTGATCTACGACGATCTTTCGAAGCACGCCGCGTCTTATCGCGAAATCTCATTACTGCTGCGGCGTCCGCCCGGACGTGAGGCCTATCCCGGGGACGTTTTCTATCTTCACTCGCGATTGCTGGAGCGCTCAGCGAAGCTCAGCGATAAGAATGGTGGAGGATCGCTGACCGCGTTGCCCATCATCGAGACGCAGGCCGGGGACGTTTCGGCCTACATTCCGACCAACGTGATCTCGATCACCGACGGACAGATTTATCTGGAAACTGATCTGTTCAATCAGGGCGTACGCCCAGCCGTAAACGTAGGTCTCTCGGTGAGCCGCGTGGGCGGCAGCGCGCAGATCAAAGCCATGCGTCAGGTTGCCGGAACGTTGAAACTCGAACTGGCGCAATATCGGGAACTGGCGGCGTTTGCGCAGTTCGGCAGCGACCTCGACAAAGCCACGCAGGCGCAACTTAATCGAGGCCAACGGCTGGTTGAGCTGTTGAAGCAGAATCAGTTTTCGCCGCTGCCGTTCTCCAAGCAAATTCTCATCATCTTTGCAGGCACCGGCGGATTCCTCGATGATCTTCCCGTGAATCAAGTGCGCGACTTCGAAGCCGAGCTCTACAAATACGTGGATGCGACCAACAGCGGCCTGCTGCGCATGATCATGGAGAAAAAGATTTTGGACGACTCGTTGAAAGCACAGTTGTCCGATGTGATCAAACAAGCGAAACAGCAGTTCGTAGCGAGCAGGGAAGCAGTAGCGAAAATAAGCTCTTAGCTTTTGGCCATTAGCTCTTGGCTTGAGGCCAAAACTCAGAAATAGGGTTCAAGCTAAAGGCTAAGAGCTAATAGCTGGTTTTATATGGCCAACATTCTCGACATTCGGCGCCGGATTCGCAGCGTGGTGAACACGCGGCAGATCACCAAGGCCATGAAGGTAGTGTCTGCGGCGAAGCTGCGGCGGGCGCAGGAGCGCGCTCTGGCAGCGCGTCCTTACGCTCAGATGCTGACAAGCGTGCTGAAGTCGCTGGTGGCGCGTGCGGAAATTTACGATCCTGAGACCGGCGAAGTGAAGCATCCTTTGCTGGCGCAGCGTCCCGAGCAAAATATTTTGCTGATCGTGGTGACTGGAGACAAGGGACTGGCCGGCGCCTTCAGTGCCAACATTACCAAAGCGGCAAGTCGTTTTCTCGAAACCAAGGCGGACAAGAACGTCGACATCGAGGCGATTGGCCGCAAGGGGCGCGATTTCTTGCGTAGACGCTATCCCGCGGCACCGGTGCAAACGCGCAGCCTGGCCGAAACCGAAGAATCTTTGGAGATCCAGCCGGAGACGACGGAGCGCGCTGGTTCGATACAAATTACCGGCGAGCACGTCGGAGCTCTCGGAAAGCTGGAATTCTCTCAAGTCGGAGCGCTGGCGGAAAGTGTGATCGCGCGTTACGAGCGCGAAGAAATCGATTCGGTTTACATTGTATTTAACGAGTTTAAGTCCGTGATCGCGCAGCGGCTCATCGTGGAACAGATTCTTCCCATCGAACATATCGGCGCCCAGTCGGTTCGGCAATCCGAGGAGATGACGGAAGAAGAAAAGAGGAAAGCGAAAGAAGCAGCCATCAGCGCGGGTGTAGGGCTGCGCTCAACCGAAAAAACAGCTGAAAGTGCTTCGCAATTCGGTGCGTTCCAAGTGGATTACATCTACGAGCAGCCGCCGGAAGAATTGTTCCGCGCGCTGTTGCCGAAGTATGTAGGCATCCAGATTTTTCGCGCGTTGTTGGAGTCGATTGCGGCCGAGCACGCAGCCCGCATGACCGCAATGGATTCCGCCACCAGCAACGCCACAGACATGATCGACTCGCTGACGCTGGTGATGAACCGAGCGCGCCAGGCGAAGATCACAAAAGAGATTATCGAGATTGTGAGCGGCGCAGCCGCGATGTAGAGAAGCTGCTAGCTTTTCAGCTACTAGCTTCTAGCAAAACAGATTTGAGATTCAGAAATCAGCGAGATTCGTCATGCGAGGCGTGCTATCGAAAGCGGTATGACCAAGCTAGGAGCTAGCAGCTAGAAGCTGAATTTATGCCAGAAAACATCGGACACGTAGTTCAAATCGCAGGACCGGCGGTAGACGTGCAATTTCCCGAAGGGAAGTTGCCGCCTATTTATGAGGCGGTGAGAGTAGTAAGCGACGGTTTCACCGTCCCGAGCCCTGTCAATGTGATTCTTGAGGTGCAACAGCATCTGGGCGAGGGGCGCGTGCGCTGCGTTGCCATGTCTGCAACCGAAGGCATGGTGCGCGGCATGAACGCGATCGATCAAGGCGGGCCAATTTCCGTGCCTGTGGGCCGCGGCACGCTGGGTCGCGTGATGAACGTGATCGGCGACCCCGTCGACCAGCTTGGTCCCATCGAGTTCAAAGAGAGAATGCCGATTCATCGCCTCGCCCCTGCTTTCGACGAGCAGGCCACGACCGCGGAAATGTTTGAGACCGGCGTGAAGGTTATCGATCTCATCCAGCCGTTCTTAAAGGGTGGAAAGATCGGCTTGTTCGGTGGCGCGGGCGTAGGCAAGACCGTCGTGATCATGGAGCTGATTAATAACGTGGCCAAAAACCACGGCGGCTTCTCGGTGTTTGCCGGCGTCGGCGAACGTACCCGCGAAGGCAACGATCTCTGGCTCGAGATGACGGAGTCTGGCGTGATTAAGCCGGGTAAGCCGGCGGAGTCGAAGGCCGCGCTGATTTACGGACAGATGACGGAGCCTCCTGGCGCGCGTTTGCGCGTGGCTCTGACCGGACTTACGGTGGCGGAATATTTCCGCGACGCTGAGGGAGCGGACACGCTGCTCTTCATCGACAACATCTTCCGTTTCACGCAAGCCGGTTCGGAAGTTTCCGCATTGCTGGGACGCATGCCCAGCGCAGTGGGTTACCAGCCGAACCTGGCGACGGAAATGGGAGAGCTGCAGGAGCGTATTACGTCGACCAAGAAAGGTTCGGTCACTTCGGTGCAGGCGATTTACGTCCCCGCCGACGACTTGACGGATCCCGCGCCGGCAACCACGTTTGCTCACCTCGACGCCACCACGGTACTCTCGCGTGCTCTGACCGAGATCGGAATTTATCCCGCGGTCGATCCGCTGTCATCGACCTCGCGCATTCTGGATGCTCGCATCGTCGGCCAGGAGCACTACGACGTGGCGCAACGCGTGAAGAAGACACTGCAGACTTACAAAGACCTGCAGGACATCATCGCGATTCTTGGTATCGACGAACTCAGCGAAGACCAGAAACTCACCGTGGCGCGCGCGCGAAAAATTCAGCGCTTCCTCTCGCAGCCGTTCCACGTTGCCGAGCAGTTCACCGGCGCGGCAGGACGCTACGTAAAGATCGCCGACACGGTGAAGGGTTTCAAGGCTATCGTCGAAGGCAAGTACGACGATATCCCTGAGCAGGCTTTTTACATGAAGGGTCCGATCGAGGAAGTGCTCGAGGCGGCAGAGAAGATGAAGGCGGCAGCGTAAGAAAGCTCTCAGCGCTCAGC
>JBAPOI010000791.1:0-8044 GCA_049279555.1 Candidatus Sulfotelmatobacter sp. | reverse complement strand
CGTCATCGCGCAGCGATGACGGGAACCACGGTTGTTCATGAAGCTCGATGAACTGTACGCGGCGCATGGCAACTCAGTCGGCTAGCACGGTGCGAACATTCTTGTACAAATCCGCAAAAAGGTGATTGTGAGTTTGGCTACGCATGAGGCCGGTTAAGCCGGAGATCCTTCGCTACGCCTGAAAACGGCTACGCTCAGGATGACACAGTCATATAAAACGCCAACCTGCCACCACTACCAAAAACGTTATCCAACGCTAGATATTCATTCACGCCCGGGCAATCGTTGCCCCCCACGTGAAGCCGATCCCAGCGGACGCGAACAACAACAATTGCCCGGGACGAATCAGCCCCTCGCGCCGCATATTCACATAATTGATAAGTAGGTCGCTGGCGAAAGTGTGGCCATACTCCGCCATGGGAGTCGGCGGCAGGCCACCTTTAGGCAGTCCCACCATTTTGCAGAAACCCTCGCGGTCCCGGCGGCTGAGGTTGGAATAAACGAAATGATCAATATCCTTCAAACTCAAGGAAGACGCTGCCAGAGCTTGATTGATTACCACCAGCATGTTGAGAAAATAGACCGGCCTCACCTCTTGCTCCATGCACGCAGCATCGACCACAATGTCGGCGTGGCCATTCGTTCGCGCCATGGTAATGGCCTTCTGAAGATGGCCGAGCGTCATGGCTTCGACACCCAACAGCAACGGACCCACCAGGCCGTCCCGGCGCAGGATCACGGCACTGCTGGCATCGCCGTGGATCGTAATTGGAAGTAACGAGCGGTTGCCTTCAGGCGCGGCATCGCCGGCCACGAGCAAGACGTTCTGAATGCTTTCATCCATGGACATCCAGCCCATCGCAGTCTTGATCGCAACGTGAAGTCCCGCACATCCGCCGACTTTAAAACTTAAAATCATTGAAGTTTCGGCACCAAGGTCAGCGCTGAGTCGGTGCGCGAAGGAGAGGCCATGTGAACTCTCCGACGACCAGGTGCTGTAATCCAGAATGAGATTGATATCACGCGCGGTCAGGCCCGCTTCGGCGATCGCCTTGGAAGCGGCGTCGAGAACCAAGTCATAAAGTTTGTTTTCGTTGCAAACACGGACTCTATTCAATCCGAGACCTTCGATGGCCTTCTTTCTCGACTCGGGGCTCAACGGAGAAAGCGCCGTCTCGATCCGGGTTCGCTCCCGCTCCAAGACTGCGTCTACTGCCTCATCGTCGGGGGGAACGGCGTAGGCCGCAGCGGCAATGCGCACATTCATATTCAAGGCGACTCCATTCAAGGCAACTCAAGGAGCATGGCCGCGAATCCGTTGTCGCGGGCTGTTCCCAGAAGCAGAGTTTGCCCGCTGATGGACCTACTGCTTGGCTTGCTGCTTAGACCCAGAATCAAGTGGAAAAGTGCGCCGGTACCGGCCAACCCCTGGGCAAATAACTGCGGCGGTCTGATAGCAGCACCATCCCCGGCGATCTCGCGAGCCAAAACGGTCGTCGGACTGGTGGCACAAGGGGTGCCATTCCCGCTACAGATTGTAAGACTTGGGACAGAACCATCGAGCATCTGCCGGATAACCTCCGCAGGTTGACCGCCAGCCGCCCAGCGGCCTGAACTGATTCGAGCATACGAGCGAGCCTCGGGACGGGCTGGGGTGCGAACATCGATGCGGGCGGAGGATTCCATCACCAGTGCTGCCACACCTTCGCTGGGGATAAAACCAGCGGCTTCCCGTACGGGATCAGAGTTGTAGCACGCCGGTGAGAGCAGGCCTGCCTCCTCATACCACGAATAGATGCTTAGCGCGAGAGCGTCACCGGCGAGAACGATGGCCAAGTCGGCCTGACCGTGGCGAAGCAGGCTGGCGGCTTGAATCATGGCGCTCTCGCCTGCGAAATACTTGTTGCTCACCGTGATATTCGGCCCACGGAGGCCGTGAAACATCGACACGTGACTCGCCGGTGCGCTGGCCAGCGTCTCCGGAAAAGTAATGGGATCGGTCCCGTTCCAACCATTTGCGGCAGCGCTGAGGTAGAAAGCTTCCGTGAGTTCAACACAGCCAAAGGCGGTGGCAAAGACCACAGCAACCCGGGATCGATCCACCCGATTCAAATCGATCCCGGCATCGCGAATGGCCAGAGAAGAAGCGACCAGGGCCCACGCCGACAGGCGATCGAGTCGCCTGGTCTTCAGGCCCGGCACCACGGTGGCAGGGCGAAAGGGCGGTACGAGAAACGCTCGCCGCTCCCCGCCGGTTGGCCACGCGGTGATTGCAGTCGGTTCGAGAGAACTCTGCGGAATGAGTCCTGCGAGCGAGCCATAGGGACTGACGGAACCAATGCCGGTAATCGTCACGGGCGGCAGATTCATGCGGGACTGCTCCCGAATATGAGCACGGTGTTGCTGCCGCCAAAGCCGCTGGAAGCGGACATGGCCAGGGGCAGCGGTTGGCGTTTCACTTCTCCTCGTAGCCAGTCAACACCCGGATTCTCGATGGGATTGGTGAGCCGCAGCGTCGGAAGCAGCGCACCTGCGCGAACAGTTATGATCGTAATAGCTGCTTCCAGCGCGCCCGCCGCACCCAAACAGTGTCCGAAGTATGACTTTGTCGAAGATACGGGAATCGGATGTTTGCGGCCGCGGAAGGCGGTCTCGTAAGCATTGCCCTCGGCGCTATCGTTCAGAGGCGTGCCCGTGCCGTGAGCGTTCACATATCCGATGTCATCGCCGCTTACTTCCGCCATTTCCATAGAAAGGCGTATGCAATCCGCCAGTCCGTTCCCTTCTTTCTGTGGTGCGGTGGGATGAAATGCATCATTGTTCATAGCCCATCCACGCAGCACCGCCAGAATCTTGGCATCACGAGCAGTGGCCCCAGCTAGCGTTTCGAGGATGAGAACTGCGGATCCTTCGCCCAGGTTCAGGCCCTTGCGATTCTGGTCAAAAGGAGTGCAGGGGTTTGGGTCTAGCGCTCGCAGAGAATTAAATCCGCTCAAGGTGAAGGGGCACAGTGGGTCGCAGCCTCCTGCCAGCATGATGGCTGCGGCCCCGTCAAGCAGCATGTTCGCAGCGAGCGCAATCGCCATCGCTCCGGATGCGCATGCCACGGAGATGGCACAGCGCGGTCCGCAAATGTTGAAACGCTCGCCAACCGCATCGGCAACGTGTGCGAACGGATATGAGGCAGCCCGCAACAGACCGCCAGGCCGCCTATACCAAGCGGCCGGATCTTTTGCGATTCCGGTGTCGATCTCGGTCAGGCCTCCGAGCGTGCTCGCCATGACGATGCCGCTATCACCGAAGGCAGAGCGATCGCAACCGGAAGTAGAAATTGCATCTTGAGCCGCGATCACCGCGAGTTGATCGGTGCGCGAGTATCGGGGACTGGAGTCTTCCGTCAGAAACGGCACGCCGCGGACCTGGGCAATCGTTCCTTCGAAGCCGGGATACACATCATCTTTTGTGCGCTCCAAACAGCTCTTACCGGCTAACATGCCCACCTGCAAGCAGTCCAGCCCGATGCCATAGGGGCTAATGACGCCGACACCAGTAACGACAATGGTTTTGTGGGGATCGGTCAATGGAGGCAACCGGCTATAAGTTTAAAGATTCAACCACCGATCGGGATGGGTCGTCAATGTGCTTTCTGCAGACGAACCTACGAGTTCTTCCTGCGCATCGGCTCATGAAAGAACACGCTCCGAATTGGTAGAGGGCTTATGATGGCGATGGACGACAAATGCTGTCACCGCACCCCCGACGCCACCGAGGAGAATCCCGAGTGCCACGCTGCCAATCAGCCAGATGAAAAATTGCTCTTTTGTAAGATGTGTGCCCGCAGCAGCCAGATCGGATAGGCTCAGGGGCTGAAATGAGCCGAGGCGGAGAAGACAGCCCAATTCCACTGAGGAGAAAACGATTAGGGGCTGGAGCAGCGGATTGCTGACCAGAGTACCGGCCAAGGTCAGAGGTTTATTGAGCCGAAAGAGCAGGGCCACGCCGACCGCCGCAAGAGCGTGAAACCCATAGATGGGCATAATGCCGATGAAAGTTCCCAGGAAAACTGCGGCGGCGGCGCGCCATGGGTCAAGGCCCTCGTTCAACAAGATGGTGATAAACTTCCGCGCACGCCCCTTAAATCTTTGGATCACTGAGTGGCCTTCCTCAAATAACCAGTCGCCAGAATCACGTCACGCTCCGAGGAAGCGAAACGCCAGCGACCATAGACACACACGCACTGTGTCTCGTACCGGCTTCATCTTCGAGCGCGCCTGGCCATCGTCGTAAACCGTGCGGATGGGAGCATGCGCAATGGTACAACCCGACCGCGCCATCTTAATCAGGATTTCCATCTCAAGTTCGTAGCACCGGCTGCGCAGGTTAACCGCATCCAGTTTGTCCAAGCGAAACAACCGGAATCCACTCTGGCTGTCCCGGATTTCGCAGCCCACCAGCACCGAAGCCAACCGGCTGCCCACGGTGTTCGAGAAATAACGGGAGCGAGGCATGAGAGCACGTTCGAAACAGCGCGCGCCAATGACCAGATCGGCCCCGGTTTCTTCGGCCACGCGAAGCATAACCGGGATGTCCTCCGGCAGGTGCTGGCCGTCACCATCAAGCGTGATGACATGAGTAAAGTTTTGCTCCCGCGCATAAACAATACCCGCGCGCAAAGCCGAGGCCTTGCCGCGATTTACCGGCAATTGCAAACAAGTGGCTCCGGCAGCTCGGGCAAGGTCCGCCGTTGCGTCGCTCGATCCATCGTCGATCACCACGACCTCTTCGACATGCTGCCGGGCCCGCTCCACAACGTTTGCGATGTAGGGTGCTTCGTTGAATGCCGGAATCAGGGCACAGGTTCGCATGTGGCAGGTTCCAGTGTACCGCGAGCATCCTCGCGTGGGCCCGCAAGGACGAATTCGAATCCCCGTTCCCTGAGTTCGTCGATGACCCGAGGCAAGGCTTCCAGCATGGCATCCGTTCCGCCGGGCAAACAATCGTGCAGCAGGATAATGTCTCCGCTTGCCGCTTTATTCAAAATGCGCTGGGCAAGAACGCTGGAATTCGCAGTAAAGGTATCAAGCGTCCGAATGCTCCAGGAAACATACTCCAGCCTTGCATCCTCAAGGTAAGGCGCAAGAAGCGGGTGGCGCAATCCTACCGGCGAGCGGAACAATCGCGGCCGGAAACCACAGCTGCGGCGAACGCTTTCAGTGCAACGCTCAATCTCAGCACGCAGGCGACGGGGCGTGAGGAAACAAAATAGAGGATAGTGCGACCAGGTGTGATTGCCGACCAGATGCCCTTCTGCCCAGGCACGGCGGACTATTTCCGGATACTGATCCGCGCGCTTCCCAATCACAAAGAACGTCGCTTTTACGCCTTTTTCCTGAAGTATATCGAGTAATTTGGGCGTGTACACCGAATCGGGGCCATCGTCGAACGTCAAGGCCAGACAATGCGCGCCATTGACCCGCGAACGGTTGGCTACCAGCCATTGGTTGCGCGGATGAAACAACAGGTAGACGATAAGCAGTGTAGTGGCGCTTAGGACGACAAGAGGGATCCGGGAAAAGCCGAAAGCATATAGTAGAGCCAATAGGGCGCTGATCAAAAAAAACACCGAAAAAAAGATTACCGACCGCGCCATACCGATTGTCCCAGCCGTCTAGATGCTACGGGAAAGTCATCTTAGCATGGGGGGCGCGCGCGGCGAACGCGAGAATTGCCACGGTTATTGCCGCGAAACCGGAGCTTGTACAGATCGCTACAGTCCAACGGCGTCCAGAAAGAGGCAGAAGATGCAAGTAGCCGTTCCGCCCAGCGACTCGGATCGTCTTGCGCCCTTCTTTCCCCGAGGGATTCAATACTGGCAACCTTCGTTGTTTGCATCCTTCGTCGGCAGAGTGATCGTTAACGTAGTACCGGATTCTGTGCTGCGAGTCAGCGTGCCACCTAGCGTTTCCACTCGTTCGCGCATGCCCCGCAACCCGTTGCCTTCACTATTGGAGCCGCCACGCCCATCATCCTGAATTTCCAGGCAGCAGGAGCCATTCCTCTGATCAAGGCGCAACCGGCAGGTGCGCGCCTGCGCGTGCCTTACCACGTTAGTCACGGCTTCACGCACCGCGAGCGAAAGCACACCCTCTTGCATTGCCGGAATTTTCAACGTTGTGGCGGCGTCGCATTGTACGGCGAGGCCCGCAGTTTCGAGCGTGGTTTTGGCCAGCGCCAATTCTGCCGCCAGCCCTTGCGAACGATATCCGCGAATCGCATCGCGTACATCAGCAAGCGCCTGGCGCGAAATTTGTTCGACCTCGCCAATTTCCTTGGCCGCGCGCCCCGGATCGCGATCAATCAGCTTTTTGGCCAGCTCAGATTTCAAAGTGATCACCGACAGCGTATGCCCCAACACATCGTGCAGATCACGTGCAATACGCTCGCGCTCGGCGACTTTGGCCAGATGTTCGATTTCCTCATTCGCCTTGCGGAGCCGGCGGTTCGCGCGGTTGCGCTCCGCGAAAAAAAGATTGCCTCCGCCTACGATCAGGGGAAAGAGCGCAGCATAGAATAGCGTCCAGCCTGCAAGGTGCAGAATCAGACCCTCAAGGCCCGCGATCGCGGAAATCGCCAGCATCCCACCGATAGCGGCAGCATGCGTTTCTACTGAGAACGGGGTGAACGCAGCTGCGAAGATAAAGAAGGCGGATGCGCCGGCGTTAAACGGCAGGAAAGCGATCCCTAGCATCACCATGCCGCCGATGTGGAAAAGAGCTTTTGGATTTTCCAACCAGAAGAGGCCGAAATAGAGGGCGAGAAAAACCACGAACCCTAAACCATCGAACAACCACTGCCGCAGATTTGCGTGGTCGTACACTGGCTGAACGAAGAAAAAGCCGGAGTAAGTAAGCCAGATAAATACACCCCAACCGCGCTCCCGGTCTTTAATTACATTCTTGAACGGCTTCAGTGTTAGATCCATTAGGTGCTGCTCCTCAAGCACTCACCATACGCACGAGCGTGTCAATCCAGCAACATCTTCTCGCTTCTATTCTTGCCTACAGTCAAATCCGGTCATTCCCAGCATTGACCGTGCCGCAGAACAAACCAACAGTGCCATAGGAATTAACGTAGGCAGGTCCGTCCGCCGTAGAAAGCTCCTATTCCGAGAACGATACCTAGCCCTGTGCACTGTCCAATCTCGTTACGACCTACCCATACATCTTTTCTTTGCGCTGAAATCTAATACGCGCCGCGCCCAAGCAAATCATGGGGAAGGCGAGCATCACTTCCCAATGGACTGCCGCACATTTTGCGAAAATGGTATGGTAAGGTGGCAGGAGAATAACCGCGCTCAGACGCGTTTGAGCCCAACAGAGCGCCGATTTCTCTGGCGTGCACATGACGTTTACACTCGCAAAGCCTGGACGGCCCGTGTCCGCTTTCCGTTTCGGCCCGTCGCGATCCTTCCAGACCTGCGTAGACTGCGAGTCTCCAACTCGAACTAGCATCTCTCTGCCGACCCTCGTAATCTTCCCCCGAGCGCAGCGGCCGCACCAGTGCAATGCATCACCTCAGAAGCATGACAAATGTCATCCAAGCAAGATTCAACGAGTAAAAATTTGATCCATTTCATTTGTATGGACTGCGTCACGTGCAAGAATTGTTTATCGTCAGTCGAAAAGCGTATGACCGGCTCGGGAACATATGCATCTGGACTATGGACAACGCCGCCTCGGGCTCTCTCTATCGCAGTCAGCATGGTGAAATGTTGTAGTTGTTTCATACTTCCAGACCTTTAATCCATCGGCCTTCTGCCTCCGCACTGAGTGTGCAGGTCACGGATGTTGCTCCCCTCAAGCGCGCTCAAGTCGGCTTTTTCAGTCACGGGTAGCAAGCGAATTTTTCTTGTGCCGCACAGGTTGTAGCACGCAGAACCTACGCTATTGCGCTTGGCCACCTGCGGCGGGCCGACGCAGCCGTGGATGCCTGGCGTGAGGTGTTGAAAATCGCCCCGGACGATCCTCGGGCGAACAGGGAATTA
>JBAPOI010000790.1:0-6634 GCA_049279555.1 Candidatus Sulfotelmatobacter sp. | reverse complement strand
GTTAAATTTCTTTCGTGACGCTCAAGAGCTGCACCGTCATCATCCATGACCTGAACCAAACCGAGCACGCGCTCGACGTGACGGCGGAGACGCTCTACGAAGCCGTCGCCCAGGCCCTCGCCGCGCTTGGGACGATTGGGCCGGCGATATCGGCCGGGGGCTCACCACCGCCACCATCAAGGTCCGCCATCCCGACGTCACGCACGTCGTGAAGATCCAGGATTTCGAAAACTGGCTGAAGCGGGGATGCAACAGCCCGAAGGATTGTGGTGTTGAAAGGCCGGCTGTGCCGGATGCTGGGCCTGCCGCAATAATAATGAGGTACCAAATGCACACGGCGATGGCCTTGCGCAGAGAGCTGAGCGTTCGCGGCCAGCAGATCGCGACCGCGACCGGATCAGTGCATGACCTGACGCCGGGGGAGATGCCAAGCGTCATTTTCGGGCGCGACGAAAACCGGCTGCATGGAAATTTCCACCCCGCCTCTTACCGGAATATCTGCGCTAATCCGCAGTGGGCGCGGCGACTGCGCAAGGTCCACACAGCCTCGCGCAAGCCCTCGCCGGCGACCGGGCGGCGATGGATGGAACTCGACTGCGCCAACAGCTCGGACGCGCTGCTCATGAACATATTTTGTTACCGGCCCACGGTAGAGAACCGTGCGCTGAGTTCCATGCTGGGGATCGCATCAGGACTGGCGCCGGAATTTGGATTCAAGCCAGGGATTCCCCTTCGTAATGGGAAAACCGACCGCACGGAAATCGACATGAAGCTGGGCGAGCTGATGGTAGAAGCGAAGCTGACAGAGACGGATTTTCAGAAAGCCCCTGCGCGAATGATCGAACGGTATCGTGATATCGACGAAGTCTTCGCGTTCAGGGAACTCAGAAAATCCGGCGACGTTGTCTACGGTTATCAGCTGATCCGCACCCGAAAGCCCCGCTGTCTGTGCATCTGCGATCCGATTTCAGGTGTGCAGTACGCGAAGTGCTTGGAGAGATAGGCACTGGCGCCCTCATCAAAGACTTCAAAAACAAATCGGTTTTCCCCTTCGCGGCCGACCGTCCTGGAGCCGACAATGCGGATGACCAGCACCTGGCCGGCGGCGGGGAACATCGTGGCACTGCCCTTGATCTTCGCCCGTCCGATCTTGCCGACAACGAGGCCCCGGTCTATCCGGGGATGGCTCTTTGCGGCTGATTTAGCCAGCTTGTCGACCCGCTGCAGCAGCGGCGTGGATTTGTTCTTTACTTTGCAGATGTCAACACGAACGCCCGCGTTCGTCTTCGATGACAGGAATTCTTTCCACAACGCCCAGTTCTCAACCGGGCGGCCTGCGCTGTTGCGCCATTTCGCCTTTTGCCAGTACGGCGCGGAAAACTGACGGTCAACGACGTGTTGTGAATCACTGAATATCTGCACCCTGCCGTAACGCCGCCCTATTCCTTCTTCTTTCACCCAATTCATCGCGGCGATGCAGGCGGCGAGTTCCATGCGATTGATCGTGCTCTCCCTGAACCCCTGGAATGCAACCTGAATCTCCGTCGGATCGTCGGGATAAACGACAATTCCGGCGTAGCCTGACCTCCGCTTCTCGTTGGGGAAGCATGAACCGTCAACCGAAATTTGAACCGCGTGAGGGTCCGCCAACATACTGGTAATTGTATGTCCGCCTGATACCGGCTCCAACGAACCGTCTTAATATACGAGACGCAGGTCCGGTCGTACGATTGTCCGACACATGCCGACGGTACCATCACGAAGATACCGCGCCGCCGCGGAGGGGAACTGTCCTAAAATTCCCGCGGAACAAATGCTATTGCGGTCGGTGTCACCGACGCTATCTTGTCGCAGATAAATCGCTTGATGCCGGGGCCGCTCTTACCGCCGGTCCGGTCGTATTCCCAAAAATATTCAAGTCCGATCCCGTCCGTTTTTCGCACGTAGTACTCAATCCTGTAGGGTTCCACAATGCGCCTGATTCCATCGTCGTATATCAATTCGACGAGAGTTTGCGATCTAGTCCCCATAAGAATGGCGTTCCGGACGCCGGAGGAAAAGTAGCTCGGGGACTGGAATCGCTGAGCCGAACGCGCAAAGCCGCGCTCCGTAGCTCCCGCTCGGCTCGCGCTTGCACCGGCGGCCGGGGCCAACATGCCGAACAGCATTTCAATCAGGGAACGAAAGTTGCTTAGCACATAATCGAAAGTGAAGAGGCTTCGCACCGGAGCCACCACGCTCGACCACAGTGGTCGGAAGTCATCGAGAGGAACCGCGAGCAACTGGCTTTTCGCGAGGGCTGGCTGCGGACCAAATATCGATTTCTTGAGAAACGTACTGACGACCAGTAACCGCTCCACCGGGAACTCTTGTGTAAAAATAATCGAGTATAAGAGATCGAAAAGATCAATCGCCTTTCTCCTATGAAGAAGGGTCGTTAGTTTTGACGCAAGGATTTCTTCTATCTTCTGACACCGCACAATGGCCGCACATGATCATTATCCGAATAGGGATGCAGCAGCGGCCGGGCCTGGATGGGAAGATCAATCTTGTCGAACTGGGTGATGTCGAGCTGAGCCTTCAGGGTCAGGTTTTCTTCGCCGTAGAAACCTTTGAAATACAGCCGGGCTTCCACGGCGTCAATACCAATCGCTAAATCTTTCTTCTTAACCACTGTTCTTTCCGGCGAAAAACGGACCTCCGCGTGATGCTCGACGAACGCGCATACCCTCTTTAATTCATCCACTAGAATCGCTGGATCGACGCTGTGCTCACAGGAAAAATCCAGGTCTTTTGAGAAGCGCGTGTTCGTGAGATACGCCTTGCGCAAACCATTGCCGCCCTTGAGAACCAGATGGTTACTCAGTGCGGATTGGGTGAAAAGTCCGTTCAGCACCCAGCCGTGTACGTAATCCTTTTCAACATCGACAGGGTTGATACCAAACTCTCTGGCCTTCTCCTGTATCTCCTGATCCGTAATCACGGTCTAATCCTACTGACTGCTCTCTTATCCAGCAATGGGACGCATGCAAACCGCTACTGCGGTTTGGAGCCTGCCGTGAAAGGTGATCAAATAAGGCCGAGCGTATGTCACCGCCCCGACAAGACCAGATTTTAAGAAAAAGAATCGGCGTTACAACGCGAGCGGCATGAACTTGTCGGCGACCAAGAACCCCGACCCAGCGGAGGCATGATGTTCATACTGTTCAAAGTGAGAAGGCCCTTCCAAGTTCCGTTTTGCCGTACCCGAAACGGCGGCAAGCTCATCACAAGGGGAACCAGAAGTGAATTCTGGGGCGAGAGTAGCTTTCGCTACAATCGCGCTTCGATGAACAGCCGATGTTTACTGGCTTTCTGCATCAGATCGAAAAGCGCGATGTGGTCGTGCGCCGCGCGCCCGTCATGATTCCGGAGCCGTTCCTGACTGGGATCAAATACCCTTCAGCAACTCGCTCATCGTCATGTCGAAACTCTTGGCGAGAACATCAAGCGTGTTCAAACACGGCTCTTTTGTCCCATGTTCCAAGCCGTGAAGAAATGTCGTAGCGACTCCAGAATGCTCCGACATGTAGGTGTAGGTCCAACCGCGTTCCTGACGTAATGCTCCAAGCCTCTTGCCGAACTTCACATTCAACGGAGATGTCTTAGATTTTCCTCTTGCCATGCCGGGATGATTACAGGTAAGCTCATGTGCGTATTGCTCGATAGAGCAAAGGGGTTTTCCGTGGCAAGACATAAACCTGTTCGGGGCTGGCGCACCTACCGCTCGGTCGCCGGTAAGTCGTCCAAGAAATTGATGTTGCCAATGACGACATGCCCGGCGTGACCATCTTTTTCCGTGACGGCACTCAACTCCATATAGAGGTACGTCATTCAGTCGAGTTTCAGGCGCGACTGCAAAAGATGATAAACGGCGATTTGGTTGTGCTTCACACATTCCCACCCTTCAAAGAAGTGAAGCGTTGACGCCGAGTTTTATTTCTCGTCTGGTACGATCTTGCGACTGGCCTTCTTTAGGGGGGCCTCGAATTCTTCTTTCGTCAATGGGCCATCTTCCGGCTTTCCGATTGGCGTAATATTTCGAGAATCTTCTGCGCTGGAACCATCGGCGCTATTCCCATATTGCGCGCTTCCGGCTTGATGTCGCCGAATTCAATTCGTACGTTCCAATGACCAATCAGTTTCCGGCCGCCGCCGCCGATTCCGGATCTAAATTGTCCGAGACATCGACCCAGGCGCATACCTTATCCGCCCCCGTCATGCGGCCCACGAAGGAAAGCGCCAGCGACGTGCGGCCGGAACATTCCGGTCCGACGATTTCAGTGATCGCCGCAGAAGGGAGGCCTCCCTGCAGAAACTGTCGACAGTACGCACACCCGTAGGCGCAGTCTCCCGAATGCGACCGGGCGCCGGCGTGAGCGCGCCGCGAATCCGGTCTGCCAGTGCAGCTTCAATCTGAGCGCGGAGGGCGGCGACGGCAGGCATATCGTATTCGCTTTATATTCGCCTTTTGAGTCGATATTTTCAACTCATCCTGCGCCGTTTATGGACGATATTTGGGCCTACATCACTCAAAAGCCTTTGTTTATAAATTTTGTTCGGAAAGGTCCGCCTTCAGAAAATTATCCTTGTCAGGTTCACTTCCATGTAACAAACACACCTATCGAGGCACACAGCATTACGGTCGTGGCAAGCCAGCCTACCACTTTGAGATATGGCGGGATGACCAGCGGTCCCATTACTCTCCTGTTGGAGGCCATAAACATGATGACTGCCATTAGGGGAGCCGCAACGACGCCATTGAGAATTGCGGCCCAGAAGAGCGCCTTGACGGGATCGATATGCATGAGGTTCAGCGACAGGCCGATCAAAGTTGCTACTGTAATGGCCGCGTAGAATCGGATCGCTTGTCGGGGTTTGCGCTCAAGGCTGGTTTTCCAGCGGCACGCTTCACCAATTCCATAGCAGGCGGATGCCGCCAGGACTGGAACCGCCAGCAGCCCGGTGCCGACAATACCGCACACAAACAGGAGGAAGGCGAAGCGTCCGGCCAGCGGCTCCAGAGCCTTGGCGGCTTGCGCCGAGGTTGCGATATCAGTGATTCCGCCGGCATGTAACGTCGCGGCAGCCGTAAGGATGATGAAGAATGCCACGATGTTCGAGAAGGCCATGCCGACATAGGTATCGATACGGATGCGGTCCAGTTGCTTCGGAGCTTGCGAAGGCGCTGCTTTCAGCGGTTTCTCCCCTTCATTCTGTGTCACCTCTTCGACTTCCTGCGAGGCTTGCCAGAAAAAGAGATAGGGACTGATGGTTGTGCCGAGAACGGCAACCAGGGCGGTCAGGTAATCCTTGCTCAGCTCGATGTGCGGCAAGAGCGTCGAGCGGACGACGGCGGCCCAGTGCACGTGGGCAAAGAAGACCACGCCCACATACGCGAACAGGGAGAGGGTGAGCCATTTCAGATATTTCGCGTAGGTCGAATATGGAACCAGCAGAACGCCGGCGAGCGAACCAAGCCCGAATATCACAATATAAAGGCCGCTCGTTCCGGGCAGAACCAGTTGTGCGGCGGAACCCATCGCCCCGATATCGGCGCCGAGATTGAACACATTCGCAACCGCGACCACGAAGAGGACGCCGTAGAGAATCGGCCTGGGATAATTTTTGCGCAGATTAGCTGAGATGCCTACCCCGGTGACTCTGCCAATTCGGGCGCTGATCTCCTGAATGGCCGCCATCAGCGGATATGTCAATAGCATCGTCCAGAGCAGACCATATCCGAACTGCGCACCCACTTGAGAATAGGTCCCGATGCCGCTGGGGTCGTCGTCGGAGGCGCCGGTTATGAGCCCTGGGCCGAGCTTTTGAAAAAAGATTTTGAGGATTCCTTCGGGAGCGCGCTTGCTCCCGCCCTGCCGGGGAAGAGCGGGTTTCGACTTGGCGGCCGGCGTTCCCATTCGCATGCGCTCAGAACAACTATCCAGTCGTCGATATCGCGGAATTGTCCAGTGTGCCCCTTAGTTGCTATTCGCTTCTGTGCGGTTGGATGATGCCGGTGGTTCCGTCTCCCGAAGCTGTCGTGACGCCGGTGTCTTAAGTGAATCCACTTCGATGAAAATCCGCTGCACGGTCGGATCAGCCTGGCGAATGTTCTTCTCGATCCGGTCGATCGCCGACTCCAGTCCTGGACGCCCAGGCCGCGGTTGAACCTGATATCCACGTTCAGCAGCACCTGATTAGGACCCAACTGCATCGTCAAGAGATCTCCGACATTGTCGACGGAATCATCGGCACAAATGATGGCCCGAATACGGCGGATTCTTGAACGATTGGTCCGCTCCCCCACCAGAAGGGCTCCGCTCTCTCGCCCCAACAGGGCTGCGACGCCGGCAAGCAAGACTCCGATGAAGATCGAGGCCAAAGCATCGAAAGAAGAATGACCAAACACGTGCGCGAAGAAAATGCCGAGGAATGCCAGTACGGCGCCGGCCATGCCGGCCGAGTCTTCCAAGAAAATGGTGAACACCGTCGGGTCTTTACTGCCGATAATTTCGTCCCAGGTACTTTCTTCAGGGTCTTTTCTCGCCAGAAGTTCCTTGTAGGAGATACGCCAGGAATAGAAGTCGAGGGC
>JBAPOI010000789.1:0-5995 GCA_049279555.1 Candidatus Sulfotelmatobacter sp. | reverse complement strand
GTGAATACCAACGAACAGATCATGGCGTGGATGATGGACACCTATTCCATGCACATGCGGCAGACGGTGACGGCGGTGGTGACCGGAAAGCCAATCAATATCGGCGGCTCGCGCGGCCGCCGCGAGGCCACCGGCCGCGGCGTGATGGCGGTGTGCGACGAGGCCATCAAGAAACTCGGGCTCGCTCGCGAGAGCAGCCGGGTCATTGTGCAAGGCTTTGGCAACGTCGGCTCAAATGCCGCCCAACTGATGTATCAGGGCGGATACAAAGTGGTGGGCATCGCCGAAGTGGGCGGTGGTCTCTACAACAAGAATGGCATTGACCTCAACAAACTGGTCGAATTCCGCCAGAAAAATGGAACCGTGCACGGCTTCACTGAAGCAGAACCAGCCGACACAGCCGACTTGCTCACCACCGAGTGCGAAATCCTGATCCCCGCCGCCACGGAAAACGTTATCACTTCGCGCAATGTCGATCGCGTGAAATGCCGCATCCTGGCGGAAGGCGCTAACGGCCCAACCACATCGGCCGCAGACGACGTTTTGACGGACAAGGGAGTCTTCGTGATTCCGGACATTCTGGCCAACGCCGGCGGCGTTACGACTTCTTATTTCGAATGGGTGCAGGATCGCCAGGGCTACTTCTGGAAGGAATCCGTGGTGAATGAGCAACTGGAAGAGATCATGGTGTCCTCTTTCAACGATGTGGTCCGCTACGCTGAGACTCACAAGGTCAACAATCGAATCGCAGCGTACATGCTGGCCATTGATCGCGTGGCCTATACCATCCGCCAGCGCGGCATTTACGCGTAGCAGTTGCCAGTACCCAGTTGAACCGGGCCTGAAGAAGTTTGCGGAGGAACATTTATGAGTTTGCGCACCAAGAAGCTGTTCGCACGGATCTTTCCATTGCTGCTTGCGTGCCTAATGTTGCCCACCGCTACCTCAGCGGTGTTCGGCGCGGCCGCAGCGCCCCAAACCTCCACGGCTGCTGACAAGCTCGACATCAACACCGCTACCGCCGACCAACTCAAAGCCCTACCCGGTATCGGCGACGCCTATTCGCAGAAGATTATCGCGGGGCGTCCCTATCGCACGAAGCTCGATCTGGTTCACAAGAAGATTATTCCCCAAGCCACCTACGACAAGATCAAGGATCAGATCATCGCCAAGCAGCCAAAGGCGAATGCAATGACTCCCGCACCGAAGTGAGTAGCGGATTTTGCCGGAAACCACGGTTGCACCACCGTGTCCTAACGAGGCAATCTCCCGATTGCGTTACCTCCTACCGTGGAGGATAATCAAACTGTCCTCCGGTACCCGGAAACATCTAACTGAAGTGAATCTGCTGAAGTGAACCTGCCTAATTCCATCACGCTGATCCGCATCTGCAGTATTCCCCTGCTGATCTGGATCTTATCTTCCACTCACTTCAGCAGCGAACATGGCACCAAAGAACTGCTTGCCTCCGCGATATTTATTGCCGCCTCCATGACCGACGGCATCGACGGATACCTCGCACGCAAGCGCGGGCAGATCACCACCATGGGCATTTTGCTCGATCCCATGGCTGACAAGCTCCTGATCGCTGCGGCGTTCGTTACGCTGGTGCAATTCAATCCCAGCCTGGTTCCGGCGTGGATCGCAGTGATCATTATTGGCCGCGAGTTTCTGGTAAGCGGCCTACGCTCCATTGCCGCGTCTGGCGGGTTTACTATCGAAGCCAGCGAACTGGGCAAGTTCAAGATGGTGGTGCAGATTGTTTCCGTGGTCGCGGTAATTCTCGATCATCGCTGGAAGGAATGGCCGGTCTACCGAAATTTCGTTTTCCCAATTCATTGGATCGCTTATCTTGCGATTTGGTTTGTGGTTTGCGTATCGCTGGTTTCCGCCATCGATTATTTCGTGGCGTTCTGGTCGAAGATCGATCGTCGCGTTTCGAAGCGCCGCCGCCGCGCATTCGTTCTCAGCCGCCGCAAAAAGCCGCAAACGGCCCCGGCAGATGCCGCCTCTACAACCTAATTCGTTGTCGGCAGTGGATTCTTTGTCGCCAGGCAAAGCGGAAGGAATCAAAGCCAGCGGATCAACTTCCGGCGAGGAATTCTCTGTCGAAGAACGTGCCTTGCTCTTGCGGCTGGCTCACGAATCCATTTCTTCGGCATTCGAGCGACGCAAGATCTCTTTGGTGCCGCCCACACCCCATTTTGCCGAGCACCGCGGCGCGTTCTCATCTCTCTATGTGCACGGACAACTACGCGGATGCGTTGGGTATGTTCTTCCCAATTGTTCGCTTTACCGAACTGTCGCCGAAACCGCCCGCGCCGCCGCATTCGACGACAACCGTTTCTCTCCTGTGACCGCGGAAGAGGCTCCGCATCTGGAAATCGAGCTCAGCATTCTATCTCGTCCACAACCCATTCCTGCGGAAGAAGTGGAAGTCGGACGCCACGGTCTGCTCATCAGCCAGCATGGACGACGGGGATTGCTGCTGCCTCAAGTCCCAGTTGAACGCGCCTGGGACCACATAACTTTTCTGGAGCAAACCTGCCGCAAGGCCGGATTGCCGCTTGATGCCTGGCGCTCTGGCGCAATCATTGAGGGGTTTACTGCCGAAGTCTTCGGAGAGAAGAAACATTTGCCTGATGATCCGGCGGCTCCTATGCGCTCAGGATGACAACCTAGTAGGTAGTAGCTCTCAGCCCGCGACCATCGAGCGCTGTCATCCTGAGCGGAATTTGTCTCGCGCTTCGCGCGAGACAAATCGAGTCGAAGGATCCCTGCAGTGCATGCGGTGATAGAGGTCTAGAAGGGCGTTCGCACGATGTTGACGAGCCACCTAGAGAGAACTCTCTGAGGCAATATCAGAAGTGGAGGGCTGGTAGAGATCCTTCGACTGCGTAAGTGCTTCGCTTCGCGTAGCACTTACTTCGCTCAGAATGACAAACCTAAGAGTGCAGCACGGCTGAAGCTGCGCCCTGATCACAAATCACGAGTTCTTTCCACAAGCTGTGAAGTCGTACCCTGCACAAAACCGTTCATGAGATGAGATGGCTTCTAGTGTTCATGCAACTCGCGCACGACTGCGGCGATGTCGTTTTCCTGGAATAAACGGATGCCGGCGATTCCGGCTGCGTTTGCGTCTAGACATGACTTGGCATTCAGCAAAGTCACTCCTCCTAGAGCGAATACTGGGATGTTAGCTCGACAAGCTTTGCGAAGAGAGTCGAGGCCGGCTGGAATAATTCCGGGTGTGTCGTTTTTCTCGAACACAGGAGCGAAGACCGCGAAAGTCGCGCGAGAAGCAGCGGCTCGAATGACTTCTTCTAGGGAATGGCAAGAGACGGCTATCACCGGGTCGACGCGGTTTGAGGTTGCAAATTGCGACCTCAAAATGCTTGCATCCCCTTGGCTTGCACCATCCTTCCATGCTTTCCGAACGTCTGTTGGCGAGACGTCGCCGGCCGGGAGATGAACTCCGTCTGCGCCTGCAGCAAATGCAACATCGGTGCGAGAGTTGATGAGGAGAACAGTTCTGATCTCAGTTCCCGTTTTTTTCGGCGCGTTGCGAACGATGCGCACAGCTTCGCGTGCAAGCGACTCCATCTCGCGGATGGGCATGTCTTTCTCGCGAAGTTGAATGTAGTCGATGCCGCAGCCGGTAGCTTCCTCGATTTTTTCCAGCAGACGAAAACGGCGTGCTTGCTCGTCGCCCAGAAAGGCGGTGCGGCTGGTGATGTAGTACAAGAGTGGGCTTCGAGCCATCAGCTCTCAGCTAACAGGGTCGGCTGCAAAAAGGCAAGTTCGTTTACGACGCTCAAGGCCTGGTCTTCGCAATCTCGGGCAGAACTTCCTCTTTTTCTTTCTTGGACGAGCCACCGAGGTGGTATTCGGTTAAACCGTCGCGAAGGAACGTGAAAGCATCTTCGGGAGTATCGACGAACTTGAAGAGGTTAAGATCGTCCGGAGAAACCGTGCCAGCGTCGACAAAGGCCTGGAAGTTCATGATGCGGTGCCAGTATTCGCTGCCGTAAATAACAACGAGAATTTTTTTGGCGAGTTTGTCGGTTTGAGCCAACGTAAGAATCTCGAAGAGTTCGTCGATGGTGCCAAAGCCGCCGGGGAAAATCACCAGAGCCTTGGCCAAATAAGCGAACCAGAATTTACGCATGAAAAAATAATGAAACTCGAAATTCAGCGCAGGCGTGATGTAGGAATTAGGGTTCTGCTCAAAAGGAAGGTTGATGTTGAGTCCGATGCTCTTGCCTCCAGCCTCGTGTGCGCCCAGGTTCGCGGCTTCCATGATGCCGGGCCCCCCGCCGGTGGTGACGACGAAACGACGGCGCCGGGCGGGAATCTGAATTGACCACTCCGTCAGAAGAAAAGCCAGGCGGCGAGCGTCCTCGTAGTAGCGGGCCATATCGACTGCGGTGCGGGCACGCTTCAGCAATTGATCGCGCTCGGAGTTCGAAGCTTCCGAGCGATTTTTTTCGAGGATGGAAAGCCTATCTTTTGCTGAAGCCTGGCCTTGAAAGCGAGCCGAGCCGAAAAAGACTACTGTATCCTGAATCTGCTCGCGGCGAAAACGGGCGAGCGGTTCCTGATATTCGGCCAGGATGCGCAGGATACGGCCATCCGGACTGTCGAAGAAAGCCGGGTTGCGATAAGCGAGTGGCGCGGGATTCAGCTTGTCGGGCATGGGATCGTTCTCGTTGAGATCAAGGGTAATGGCTAAGTCTCAGAATATTTTCGGCTTCATTGATGTTCGTGGTAATGCAGGGCTTCCCAGAAACCGATCCAGATGTCGAGCAATCCCAGGCCGCTGCACAGACCGCGAAAGAAGCCAGTAGAGACCGCCGGACGAAGCCAGGGGAACGAGAGCAGCAGGTAGTTGTCGGTCCACTCCGGAGTCCAGGGCAGGATCACCAGAAGCACCCCGGCAACGGCACTAATCAACACGAACAGGAAGACCGACGCGCGGTGCAGCCACAGTTGGAAACCACTGTGCGGCCTGGGCGCCAAACTTGAAGACGGCGAATCGAGGAGCGCAGTGCTGGTTTCAGTATGCGCGGGTGCAGGCTGCGGAGGCGGCGCACCAGGACCGTTTTCGACGGGCAGCTTAGGATCGATGGTCACCGCGCGCTCCGCAGGGTGCGTGATCGAAATCCACCGTGGCCACAAGGAAAAAAGTTAGGCGAAAAACTCATCGCGCTATTCTACGACTTTAGGGCCTTGATGCGCTCGGCGACGTCCCGATAGTCGATGTTGCGGCCGTAAACTTCCATGAAGTGCTTGAGAGCAGAGCCCTTGTCGCCCGCTATCTCGTGGGCCCCGGCAAGCTCATAGTGGAGAGCGGTCCGCGTTTCTTCGTCGATCCCAGGTGCAGCAAGAGCCTTTTCGTACCAACGGATCGCGGCCTCGGGCACTCCTTTGTCGAGGAAGCATTGCGCCAGCCAGGTGTAAGTCTGCATCACCTGCGGGAAAGGATGTCCGCGATCGACCGCCTGGCAAGTCTTCTGCAACTCGCCGATGGCTTCATCGAGCAGGCCCATTTCGCGGAACGCGATTCCGAGGTTGTAATGCGTCTCGGGGTCTTCGTCAGCGCTCGTGGTGCCAGCTTCGAGATCGTTCTTGAGTTCGCCGAACATTTCGGCGAGATCGACGCCAGCATCTTCGCCAAAGGGAGAAGCCTTGACGGCAGCTGGCGCGCTGGGAATAATTGGAGAAACCGGCGGCTTGGGCACAGCGGGCGCGGGTGGTTGCGCCAATACCGGAGCCGACAATGCAACAGCAGTACTGCCGGAAGAAGCTGCCGCAGCATTCGCTGCTGCTGGCGCTGGCGCCGGAGCAGATACATGTAGCGGGGCAGGAGCCGCGGCGACAGGCGCCTGGGCCACTGGCTCGGGCTCAGCTTGGGGCGCAGGCTCGCTTTCGGCGACCGGAGCACCTTTAAGGAAATCGTCACCCAGAGAAGCTTCGAGATCGGCAACAAACTCGC
>JBAPOI010000788.1:0-2850 GCA_049279555.1 Candidatus Sulfotelmatobacter sp. | reverse complement strand
GGGTATGGTCGTCTGTCCTCAGTGCCACCGACCGACGAACAATGCGAGATATCCGCTGTGGGTAATAATGGTCGCCGTCTGTTTGTTTCCGGTTGGAATGCTTGCTTGCTTAGCTGGGCGTAAACCCACAATTTGCAGGAATTGCGGGCTGCAATGGACGACCGATTAATGTCAATGGGTGAGGTCGATACCAACATCCTGTCAAAGGCACCGGTGCTCTACTTCGGCCCCATGGTGTATGTTCCCGAAGGTGTGCAGTCAAGCCGCCGCAGAATTTCTTGCCGCTCGGAAGCGAGCACCCGTACTGGCGCACTATCGCCACCATCGTATTTCTTTGCCGTTCGATACGAGAGAGTCTTCGCGTATCGGTCTATTTTCGGATCAAAGCACCATGCCCCGACCGTGTAAAAATGCTCGCTAAAATGTGATTCGCCCTCACCCCAAATGAAATCCGCTTCAACCAGAATCGGATACTCAGACGCGCTCGGGACCGTCCACATCGCCCGATCACTTACATTTGTCGCTCCGACAAACGGCATTAGGTTGACGATCCTCCCCCTGCCGCCATCTTCTTCGTAGCGAAGTACCGCAAGTCGTTCAAGCGTGCCACTCCCGCCCGCCGAGAATGTGGCCGAGAAGAATACCCAGGAGCCTCCGCCAGCAAGGGTAAGCCGTTCCGAGCGTGGGTCTAGTCCGAAGTCATACGTCACTGTGCTAGGGCCAGGCAATGTATGCGAGGGCATCTGGTAGCAAATATCGCGTCTTCCCAGAACACAGAGTTTCGCGCCGGATATTGGGAAGCCGTCTGCGTCCAATTGGCCCTTAGCGAGTGTGAAGCGAGGGAATGAACCAGTGCTCGACGGTGTGGTTTGCTGACCCCAAGCCGCTACGTGCAAACATATGAGCAACATTGCAATCCAGCATCTATTCAATCGTGAGCGCCTTTCATTATCCGTGAAGAGCTCTGAATATTCGCTATGGTTTACAGTTCGCGATCGTTAAATTTACAGCAGTTTGAACATGTGGATCGGGATCTGTAAACGATCCTTTAAGCTTCGAGGTTCCTTTGTCGAAATTATCAAATGCACGTATATACTCACAGAAGTGAAACTCGGCCTGGTCGATATTGCCTAGTTTGGCCTCCACGTATCCCAAATTTCCGTGTGCCACTCTCCGCTTAGGTGCCATTGTGAGAACCTTAGTTAAGATTGCCTCTGACGTTCTGTAATCTTCAAGTATTCCGCAGACATCGCCTAGATTGTTCAACGCCTCAACAAGCTCGGGATCTAACTGAACTGCTTTCTGGAATAATCTCTTGGCTTCGTTAAGATCCCGATGCGGCCCCACAAGAGCCTGCAGCCCTTGGGTATTTAGTCTCCTCGCAGCTCTCGGATCCCTCTGCACCGTCGTTTCCAAATCATCGGCCCCCGATCTGCTTGGATCACTGCTTCGCCGCGAGCTGGTCGGGGTTTTCAACTCAGCGTTGCCAGGCGATCGCAAATCCGCAACCTGGCCGGGAGCGGGCGGAACCGCGACAGGTGACGCAGTTTTGCTATTAAAAAACCAGACCGCGCTTAACACTGCAATCAACACGAGTGGGACCACAATATTGAAAGGGCTTGGGCCCGTTGGCGGCGACTTGATAGTTCTCGTTCCAGGCGACACAAGAATCGGTGCTGTTGTTTCAGGTATCTCAGCTACCGATTTCGTAGAAACCACCGCTGCCTTATCATCGCCTATACGGTCAGTTAGGAGAACGTCCGGCACCTTCGGGGCACGGTCTCGGGGCGTGGCATCGTGGGCCAAGATCGGGGTCGCACACTCTTCGCAGAAGCGCGCACCATCGGACAGAGCCGCGCCACAAGAGGTACAGAAATGAGCATTCTCAACATCGAGTTTCAACCCGGTTGCTGAGGTTGATAGTCGTTCTGGGGCCGACATTGCGCTCGCCGACTGCTCTGCCGCTTTAGGACGCGCATCGTAAGCCGCTCGTGCAGACGGATTGAGCAGTACGTGCTCAATCTCTGCAAGATGTGCAAGTCTGCTCTCGGCCTCTGAACGACGCTTGGGGATCTTCTTCAAGAGGTTCGAACGCTCACGCTCTTCTTCAATCCGCGACCTGATCTCGACCTCTGTCGAACGCGGATCTACTCCCAATTCCGAGTACAAATCGCTTTTTGTTGTATCCGGTGGCGTAGACAAATTCCCTGTCTCCTGAGGACTTCGAGCAAATCAAAGCAATATGAGCTACCACGCGGCGTTACAACGCTTGCCATAGTGACCGTGCGATCACTCGACTATCTCCTAGCTGACATCGCACTGCGCTTGTTTGCCTGATTTCAAGGTGTCATGCCAGTTCTCCAGAATATTTTCAGAAAAAAACAAAAGATCAACGTTTCAAAGCTCCAAGCATCATTTTCCGGAACGGCGTACACACAAGGCCCGTCCTCTGAAACTGTAACCACGACCGGCCACGTCCCGCTCCCCACTGAGGAAATTGACACCCCAAGTCGCATTCGAATTACTGCCCGCGCTGCGGCTCCACGCCCACATGCCGTCATGCAAACTTATGCCGCCTTTGACGTAGACTTGGCGTCCATCGAACTGCGCCCTGTCGCACATCCCTGCAAGCTCGTCAATCGCCGGCAGCTTCCAGTCGGAATGGCCTGCCAGTCTCAGTGTGCGGCAGTAGGCACGGGCCTCGTCCGGAGTTACATCGCTGCTATTACTGTCCTTCGCCCACATCAGCCCGGTCGCACGGTCGATCCAAACAAGTTCCGTTTCTTCATTTGCTACCATTTGCGCAGCGGCTCGCGCTTGCTCCTCCGCTACCCCTTGTGCGGCAATTCG
>JBAPOI010000787.1:0-1746 GCA_049279555.1 Candidatus Sulfotelmatobacter sp. | reverse complement strand
CTAAGCGGATTCCGACATCGTGGGTCCGCTGCTTTACCGAATAAGCCATCAATCCCTGAATCCCCATGACCGCCAGTAGCATCGACACAACTCCAAACGACCCCATCAGTAGCATATTGAAGCGCTGACTTGCAATTGAGAATGACACCGCGTCGCTCATGGAATGGACGTCGGACACCGGCACCCGATCTTCCGCTACTGTCCTTAACACCGAGTTCAAATCCGCCTGCGATCCCTGCAGGGCGGGAAACAATCCAAGAATACTGCCCGTGGCGAGCGAGATCCCCAACGTGAACGCCAACAGTCTCGAATCAATCGACAGCGCGAAGCCTTCATCCACGCGTGGCAGCCTCGCTGTGTTCACGCTAGTGTACTGTCATCTAATTGACTTGTAATAACAAAGCCGACGCATCATAATGGAATCATGGCGCGCCCGATCTCCGCTATCGACATCACTTCAGAGGAACGATCCAAGCTCCGTCAGCGGGTTGGATCTCCTACGACCGCCCAACGAGACGCGCTTCGCGCTCGAATTGTATTGTTGCGAGCTGAGGGTCGAAGAGAGGCCGACGTGGCCAAAGTGGTCGGGGTAAGCATCAATACCGTGTCGCTATGGTCGAAACGATTCGAAAAGAACGGCTTAGAAGGCCTGCGGGATGAACCTGGAAGAGGACGCAAGTCGTGGTTGGCGCCCGAGAAGATCCGCAAGGTGATCACTCAAGTGACCCAGCCGCCGAAGGGAAGAAAGAAGTGGAGCACCCGATCCATGGCTGCGGCGGCAGGCATGTCTCACAACAGCGTGCATTCCATCTGGAAGAAGAACGATCTCAAACCCCATCTGGTGCGCACCTTCAAGATCTCCAACGATCCGAAGTTCGAAGAGAAGTTTTGGGACATCATTGGCCTATATCTGGATCCGCCGGACAAGGCGATCGTATTGTGCTGCGACGAAAAGAGTCAGTGTCAGGCATTGGAGCGGACTCAACCCGGATTGCCGCTCGGGATCGGACACATTCGCACCAAAACGCATGACTACAAACGGCACGGAACGATCACTCTGTTTGCGGCTTTGAACTACTTGGAAGGGAAGCTCATCACTCGAACTGAGGCTAAACACACGCACGTGGAGTGGCTCAGGTTCCTGAAGCAGATTGACCGCGAAACGCCGAAAGACATGCGGATTCATGTGATTGCCGACAACTACGCGACCCACAAGCACGCCAAGGTCAAGGACTGGCTCAAAAAGCACTCGCGCTTCCAGGTCCACTTCACGCCGACGGGCAGTTCGTGGATGAATTTGATTGAACGATTCTTTGCCGACATCACCAATGATTGCATCCGTGAGGGAAGCTTTCAGAGCGTGCGAGAACTCGTCGACGCGATCGAGGAGTATCTGGCTGAGCGCAACGAGAATCCCAAGCGATACGTCTGGCGTGCCAAGGGAGAGGACATCCTCAAGAAGATCGCCAGGGCCAAGGAAATCCTGGCCAAGGTTATTAATAGCTGATTCGCGAACAGTACACTAGTAGAATCGCCGGGCCGCATTGTACGGTTTGAAGGAGCTTGGAAATGGCAGACGACAAAGCGCAAGCGCTATCGGGGCCCGATCTCAGGTCGGGCGTGGAGTTTGGCAAGCTTGTAGAGAACGAACCGCTATTGGGCCACTTCGATGGTGAGCCGGTTATCCTGGTGCGTCAGGGTGCGCAAGTATTCGCGATGGGCGCCATCTGCACACACTACAGCGGC
>JBAPOI010000786.1:0-1529 GCA_049279555.1 Candidatus Sulfotelmatobacter sp. | reverse complement strand
GTTCTCGATGAACACCGACTGTCCCCATAGGGTGGAGAGCTTGTCGGTGAGGATGCGGCCGAGCGTGTCGATCGAGCCGCCCGGCGCAAAGGGAATGATCAGGCGGACGGGATGATCGGGAAAAGTTTCGGCGCGGGCCGGCGCCACGAGCAAAGCGACAAACGTCAACGCGGCAACGAGCCTCAAGGACTTCACAACACCCTCCCGGCTTCGCACGTCATTGCCGCGCATTCTTCACCGTCGACGCCAAGACAACAATGACGATGGCGCAGAGCGCGACCGGCGCAAAGCTCGCGACCGGCATGGCCGTCAAATCCCATAGCCAGCCGCCGACGATCGACAGCAGCATGGCGCAACTGTAGCTGATGGTGAACATGCCAGCCGAGGTGCGGTGCACGTCGTCGGGCGCGCTCAGCATCGACGGCAGCGCCAGCGCCAAGGTCAAGGTGAGCGCATTGGTGAAGCCGAGCACGCCGGCGAAGACCACGATCCCCACGCCGTGCGACGTCACCATGCCGATCAGCGCGAGCAGCGAGGCGAGCCCCGTTGCCGCATAGGCCCATGGCCGCGTCACCAGCGGCCCCGCCAAACCCAAGAGCAAAAAAGCCGCCGGCAATTGGCCGATATTGAGTGCCGTGAGCGCGGCGCCGACCAGGTCGGGGCGGCCTTGGGCGACCACATAATCGGGCAGGAAGGCGTTGCTCACGAAGTAGATCGTGTTGACGCTGCCGAAGATCAGGCCGAGCTGCCAGATCAGCGGCCGCCGCCAATTGGGCCACCACAAGGTATTCGCAGCAGGCGCGGCGTTTTTGGCGCCATCGAGTCGTTTGGCGTAGAGCGCAACGAAGGCCGCCGTCAGCAAAACCGGAAGCGTCCAGACCACGAAACTCAGCCGCCAACTGCCATCGACCAGCGGCAGCACCAAGGGAATGGTCAGCCCTGCGGGCAGGATTTCGCCAATGAGAAGGCCGGTGGTGTAGACCGCTGTGGCGAAACCGATGCGCGCGGGAAACCAAGCCCGCACCAGCGGCGGCAATATCGGCTGCATGATCGCGACGCCGGCCGCCATGACGACGGTCGAGGCAAACAGAAACGTCACGTCCGCCATCGCGCCGCGCGCCGCGCCACCGAGCGCTGTGAGCAACAGTCCAACCAGCAAAGCCGGCAACAGGCCGACCCGCGCGATCAACAGCGAGCCCGGCACCGCCGCGATCGCAAACAGCATCGGCGGCAGGCTCGACAGCCAGCCGATCTGCGTCTCCGACAGATGCAGGTCGGCGTGCAACAGCGGAATGACCGGTGGCGTCGCCAACACGGTGAGGCGAAGACAGGCGCCGGACAGCCAGAGCAGGAGGAGGGGGATCAGGCGCGGGTTGATGATCGTCTCACGGAAACGACGGCAGACTTTTGAAAGACCGGAAATCTTGGAGCGGGCGAAGGGATTCGAACCCTCGACCCCAACCTTGGCAAGGTTGTGCTCTACCCCTGAGCTACACCCGCATCCGAGAAGGGTAAGCGGCTATCCGGCA
>JBAPOI010000785.1:0-23348 GCA_049279555.1 Candidatus Sulfotelmatobacter sp. | reverse complement strand
ACGAAATCCTCTGGCAGACGTGGACCAAAGAAACCGATGCGTACCGCCTGCTCTGGTTTATCGGCTACGCCACCGCCCTGATGACAGCGTTCTACATGTTCCGCCTGATCTACCTGACGTTTTTCGGCAAACCGCGCATGAGCCACGAGGCCGAGCATCATATTCACGAGTGTCCGCACTCGATGGCGGTGCCGCTGCTGGTTTTGGCTTTATTCTCGCTCTCCGCCGGATGGCTGAGCTGGCCCCCAAGTCTCGGAGGTTCCGCCCGGTTTGAGAAATTCCTCGACCCGGTGTTCTCGACAGAGGCTCAGGTTTTTCAGCAGGAAGGCAAGGCCACGCAACTCGCCGCCGGAGAAAAAGAAGCGGAACACACTAGCCCTATCGAATACTTGCTGATGTTTCTCTCCGTCGGAGCCGCAGCTGTCGGCTGGGGCATGGCTCGTCGTGCATACAGCCGTGCTGACAAAGGTTTCACAGAGCCCATCGCCGTCGCCGCGCCGCCCCTCTACGACGTACTGCTCCACAAGTATTACCTGGACGAAGGTTACGACTACGTCTTCACCGGACGCCGCAAGCTGGGAGATGTCCGTCTCGGCGTGCTGGGATTGGGCGAAGCATCCGCATGGTTTGACACGCACGTGATCGATGCAGCCGTTAACGACGTAGGCTGGGCCACGCGTTTGATGGCGACAATTTCCAACTGGTGGGACAAGTGGATCATCGACGGCATCGGCGTCAACGGCCCAGCAATTCTGGCGCGCATGCTTTCGTATCCAGCGCGGCTATTCGAATGGGGTCTGGTCCAGTGGTACGCGCTGGTCATGACCGCAGGCTTGGTAGGATTCGTGTTTTATTACGTGTACCACTGAAGGAAGCTCTTAGCTGTTAGCTCTTGGCTCTTAGGCTTGAAACCCAAAGCGAAGAGTTATGAGCTAAAGGCTAAGAGCTAAAGGCTAAGAGCTTTCATGCAAAACCACATACTCTCGATCATCCTCTTCACGCCGCTTATAGGTGCGCTCGTTCTCTTGTTTGTGCCCAAGGAGAACAAGGACGCGATCCGCTGGATTGCGAACTTTTTCGCGCTTGGCGGCTTTCTAATCTCGCTGCCGCTCGTTCCAATGTTCTGGGCGCAGCGTTTCATGCCCGGCTTCAAGTTCATCGAAGGCACGCCCAACAATTGGATTCCCACCATTGGCGCGGGCTACGTGATCGGCATCGACGGCATTTCCTTCCTGCTCATCATGCTAACTACGCTGCTGGGCTGGATCTCGATTCTCTCTTCGTGGACCGCCATTGAGAATCGCGTAAAGGAATACTACGTTTGGTTTCTGATTCTTCAGACCGGCATGCTCGGCGTCTTCATGGCGCTCGACTTCTTCCTTTTCTTCGTCTTCTGGGAAGCGATGCTTGTGCCGATGTATCTGCTGATCGGCATTTGGGGCGGCCCGCGCAAGCTCTATGCCGCTATCAAATTCTTTCTCTACACCCTCGCCGGCTCGGTGCTGATGTTGCTCGGCATTCTATTCCTCTATTTTCATCACCACTTAGTTACCGGCGTTTATACCTTCAGCCTGACCGCTCTCTACGAAACCGCGCCGAAAATTTATTCCGACCCAGCCTACGGTCCCACCATCGCTACACTGTTGTTTTTTTCTTTCTTCTTCGCCTTTGCCATTAAAGTTCCGATGTTCCCATTCCACACCTGGCTGCCCGATGCTCACGTCGAAGCGCCAACCGCTGGGTCAGTCATTCTGGCCGGCGTTCTGCTGAAGATGGGGACCTATGGCTTCATCCGCTTCTCGCTGCCATTTTTCCCGGACGTGTTGACGCACACAAAAGTTCGTGGCTGGATGATCACGCTTTCGATCATCGCCATCATCTACGGTGCGCTCGTTTCGCTGATGCAGAAGGATATGAAGAAGCTGGTCGCCTACTCGTCAGTGAGCCATCTCGGTTTCTGCACGCTGGGAATCTTCGCCCTCAATTCTGCGGGCCTCAGTGGATCGGTCTTGCAGCAGATCAATCACGGCATCTCGACCGGCGCGCTCTTCTTGATCGTTGGCATTCTCTACGAACGCCGGCACACCCGCGAGATTTCGGAATACGGTGGCATCTCGAACGTCATGCCCGTGTACGCGACCATCACCATGATCATGTTCCTGTCTTCCATGGGCCTGCCGCTGCTCAACGGTTTCGTCGGCGAGTTCACCATCCTGCAAGGCACGTTCATGGAGAATTGGCGCTGGGGCGCGTGGGCTGTCCCGGGAGTTGTTCTCGCGGCGGCGTACTTGCTGTGGCTCTACCAGCGCGTTTTCTTCGGGACGGTAACCAATCCCAAGAACGAAAAGCTGCACGACTTAACGCCACGTGAAGTGCTCACGTTCGTCCCGCTTCTCATCATGGCCTTCTGGATCGGCCTTTATCCCAAGCCGTTTTTCCAGATTCTTGAGCAGCCTGTGAATCAGATCGTGCAGAACGTGCACAACCCGCAGGCAGGAGCTGCGGTGAATGCAACGCTTCGACCAGCTGGCGTTCGCAAGGATGTGGCTTCAGCCGTGCCGGCCGCAACTGACAAAAGTGCGGCCTTCAGTCCCTCGGTGATGCAGTCTGCTTCGCCAGCGGGTTACGAGATAGCCGCCAATCCGCGCGCAGTCGCGCAATCCGCGAAAGGGAAGAACTAGTGGGCGCGCTCTCCCAATTCAACTTGAACGACTACTTGTTCGCTCTTCCCATCACTCTGCTCACCTTATTTGCAATCGGCATCCTGCTCATCGACTTGATGATTCCACCCGAGAGCAAGTGGATCAACGCCGTCACAGCTCTGATCGGCGTCCTCTTTGCTGCGGCGGGTGTGACCAAAATTGAGCTCTGGATGACTGCGATCCGCATGCCTGCGGGAAGTGGTTGGCCCGGCCTAATGGGCACAATGTTCCTTGACCGCTTTGCGATTTATTTTTTCTACCTGTTTCTCGCGGCCACTGCAGTCTCCATTCTCATGTCGATGCGTTACATGCAGACCGAGCATGAGAACCACGGCGAGTATTACGCTCTGATGCTGCTTTCGGTCGTCGGCATGATGTGCATGGCTGCAGGGTACGATGTCGTTCTTATTTTTATCGGCCTGGAATTGATGGCGATTTCGACGTACGTCCTAGTCGGATTCCTGCGCCGCGACCGCCGCTCGAACGAAGCTGCCCTGAAGTATTTGTTGCTCGGCGCATTTTCCTCCGGCATTTTTGCTTATGGGCTGTCGCTTTTCTACGGTCTGACCGGATCGACAAACCTTCGCGAGATCGAGGGTGGGCTTATGCGGTTGCTCTCCCGCGACCCGCACAATCCGGTCGCTATCGTGGCATTGCTCACCACGATTACCGGGTTGTTGTTTAAAGTCGCCGCGATCCCGTTTCATCAATGGGCGCCGGATGCCTACGAAGGCGCGCCCACATGCGTTACCGGATTCATGTCCGTAGCGGTCAAAGCCGCCGGCTGGGCGATGCTCCTGCGCATCCTTCTCTGGGGATTGATGCCCATGCGCTCAACCTGGGTTCCACTGCTGGTTTTCGTCTCCATTGCCACCATGACCGGCGCGAACTTCGCAGCCCTCACCCAGACCAACACCAAGCGCCTGCTCGCGTATTCTTCCATCGCTCACGTCGGTTACATGCTTCTCGGCCTCATCGCAGGTACGGTTGGGGCACTCAGCGCCGACGGCATCAAGGGCATCCTGATCTACCTCCTGGTCTACACTTTTATGAATCTCGGAGCCTTCGGCGTGATCACATCGTTGCGCCATCGCAAAGTGATTGGTGACGAACTCGACGATCTCAACGGCCTTTATTCTCGTGCGCCCGTCGAAGCCGTGCTCATGCTGATCTTTCTGCTTTCGCTCGCGGGAATTCCGCCGCTCGCCGGCTTTTGGGGGAAATATTTCATTTTCCTCAGCCTCATCGAAACTGGGCATTACGCGCTCGCCTCGCTCGGCGTGCTCTATTCTGTTTTCGGCCTTTACTATTATCTGAAGATGGCAAACGCCATGTTCATGGGCCAGCCTGAAGAACGAGGACTGTTGCCCGTAAGCTGGACCATGCGCCTCGCCCTCGGCATAACTGCGTTCGCTACACTTCTGATCGGCATCATGCCCGACCGCTTCATCCAGGTGGTGAACTGGTCGCTCGGCATCGCGCAGAATCCCGCGGTGGCAAGGCTGGTTCGCTAGGAGCGCTCGTCCGAATTTGATCTCAGTCCACAGTCGGTAATGCGTCGGCTAGCGTAGAATCCGCTTTGTTGGCATGATGCCCCAATGTCCGCCGCCGAACCAGATCCGAAGAGTCGTGACTCCGCCCGGAAAGAAAATTTTTGGGTGCAGGCCGCTCGTTATAGTCAATTGGCCTTCGTACTTCCGGCTGCCCTCGTCGTAGGATGGCTCATCGGCGCGGGACTTGACCGCTGGTTGCATACTACGTGGCTTTATTTGGGAGGCATTCTTCTTGGCATTGCCGCAGGTTTCATCGAATTGATCCGCACTGTTATGCGCGATACCAAGTGAATACATCCCTAGGCGCACTGTTGCTGCCTTGCTTCGATGCAGGACCAAACACAATTCGAACCCGGCCTAGCGCAGGCCGCTTCTGAGGTCTTTTACTCGGGCGCTCTTCGCCGCATCCGCCACTTCATGACCGTGCTCGTGCCGTTATTAGTCGCCGTTGCGTGGTGGAAGTTTGGCGCGTGGCCTGCCGCTGGTTTCGTTTTCGGCTGCGTGATCGCTTACGTGAACTTCTACTGGCTGAAACGCGTGATCGTTGGTTTTGCAGATCGCGCGACCGGGACCGCAAATTCGCAGTCCGGGCAGGGAGTCGTATTCCGTTTCCTGCTGCGCTATGTTTTGATGGCCCTCGGCGCCTATGCTATATTGACTGTTTCACCCGCAAGCCTGAATGGGCTTCTTGCGGGCTTATTTTTGCCCGTCGCCGCGATTGCGTGCGAAGCGTTTTACGAGCTTTACGCAGCTCTTGTTCGTGGGGTGTAATGGCGAACCGGCGCTGCCGTGAATTTAGATTAAGAACCGAAAAGCTGTCCTATGCCTGAACAACTCTGGTTTACGCAAATTTTGAACAATCTGTTCGCCGCTCCGGTCACGGCGATGCTGCGGGCCTTGCACATAAAGGTCAAGTACGCCGCGGCGCCGATTCCGAACTCCTTCGCCATGGAGCTTCTTGTCTTTGCTTTTTTGCTGATCCTGTTTCTTCTCGTGCGCTCCCGCCTTTCGGTCGACCGCCCCGGCGCCCTGCAACATTTTTTTGAGGCGGTTGAGGGAATGATTCAAAATCAGAGCGATGAGATTATTGGCCATCACAGCGAGGGTTACACGCCGTTCCTGGCGGCGCTCTGTTTCTTCATCTTGTTCTGCAATCTTATCGGTGTAATTCCCGGCTTCGAATCGCCTACTGCTGTGCCTATCGTTCCCTTGGGCTGCGCGCTTTGCGCCTTCTTCTATTACCAGACTCAAGGATTCAAGCACGCCGGAATCGCCTACCTGAAACATTTTGCTGGGCCCATGCCCGCATTGGCCCCGTTAATGGTTCCCATCGAGCTCATCAGCCATCTGGCTCGGGTGCTTTCGCTAACCATCCGCCTGTTCGCCAACATGTTTGCCGGAGATATGGTCACGCTCGTTTTCTTTTCGCTTGTGCCCATCGGCGTTCCGATTATCTTCCTGGGACTGCACATCGGTGTTTCCCTGCTGCAGACTTACATCTTCATTCTTCTGACCACCGTTTATCTGCAAGGTGCCGTTTCGGAAGAGCACTAGAGTTTAGGTTAGCGGGCTGACGTTTTTTCTGAGGAGCGAACTGAGAACAGATTTTCAAGCCGCAAGCGTGAGGGCGTCTGCACGGTATGGCGTCAACCACCCACTGGCGGTATTTCATGCGAGGAGAAACACAATGGGTAAGCTAAGCAAATTGTTCATGGTCCTGTCGGTACTATCGTTCGCCGTCCCGGTCTTTGCGCAGGGCGAAGCCGCGGGGGGAACCAACTGGGTTGCCATCGCTGCAGGATTCTCGATGGCCTTTGCCTCGGGCATTTGTGCGCTGGCGCAAGGCAAAGCGACGGCATCCGCTGCTGAGAGCCTGGCCCGCAATCCGGCGGCCCGTCCCGGCATTCAGCTAGCTCTGATTCTTGGCCTGGCCCTGATTGAGTCGCTGGCGCTCTACACGCTGGTCATTATTTTCGCCAAGGTGAAGTAAGAGTTCCGGTCAGCTTTTCGAAAGCAAAAGCCTCTATTCGCGTTGGCGAAAAGAGGCTTTTGTTTTGTCTTTATGTAGGGACAGCCGCCCTCGGCTGTCCGCGGAGCACGGCTCCATTCCCTAGAATGCTAGAGTTTCCGCTCTCCGCCCCACTGTCCGTCCTTGCTTTGCGGAACATTATTCGTCGCATCTACCAGCAACCGCCGTAGACGGTAGCGGCTCTCTAGATCGGTATTTACGATCTCGAATCCCACTTCATTGACGCGGGCGCGCCGCAGTAGCACGTGCGCTTTTATCTTCGAGCGCAGGCCGACCGAAATTTCCAGATCAGCCTCGCTGCCGATGCGCAGGTTGTCTTCTTTCGTGCCCTTGCCGCCGCCGAGGCTCAGCTCGCGAATCAGAATCTTTGACTTTCCCCAGGAGCTGCCAATGGTGGCGCTGATCGCGCGCGGCAGCACCATGCGCTCGTAGCGCCGCTGCCGCACCCACGGACAAGCCGGAGCAGTATCCAGCGGGGCAATCGCCAGTTCCCCGGCTTCGATGCCGCTATCGGCTAAAACCTGGCCGCTGTAACGAGGATCGGTCTTCGACAACGACTGAGCCGCTGCAATCCTCAGCTCCTTGTGGTGAACCCATCCAAATCTTTTCTTCGCCTCAACAATCTCCCGCAGCAATGCAAGAGCCTCGTTATCGCGCAGGCGTCCCAGCGATTCTATGGCTTTCAGTTGCACCAGGGGCGAGCGCGAAGCCGCTTCGCCGGGCCGCGCCATGGCAACAAGCGGCGGTGCGGCGGTGACGTCACCACTCATGCCGATTTCATCGATGGCTTCCGGCAGCACCACGGAATCCAGTACTTCGGCGAGTTCCAGCAGCGTTCGGCCGCGGTCCGGCGCAGCACCATAGGCGATCTGCCGAACCACAATGTCGTGATAAAAGCGATTCCATTCCGGCAGTCGCACCGGCAAGAGTTCGAGCAGAGTTCCCACGTCAAGTCGGCTTAACAGCCCCACTACCGCCGAAGCCTGTCGCGGCTGGCCAGTCCGCAGAATCTCCCGCAATTGCGCGAGAGCGGAAGATCCCATTTCCTTTACAAGTTCGATCATGCGATCGCATTCGTCCCGGCGCATACAGCGGAAGAACCGGTCGGCTAGATGCTCTGCGCCTGATTGACACGTGCGCCGCAAAACTACCAGCAAATCCACCGGCACTGGCTCACTGCGCAAAGCCTCTTCAATAAACTCTGGAATTCGGTTCTCGACGCCCACGCGCGGCCGCAGATCGTTTACCAGCACCGGACGTTGCTGCAGCAGCATCTCCATCCCGGCGCATACTTCGTTCACGGCTCCGTAATTCCTGGCTTCGCTGGCCTCCTGGCTCAGGCGCACGAAAGCCGCGCTCAGCAAGCTCTGCATCTCGGCGTCTTTCTCCGCGCACAACTGCTCGCTCACTCTGCGGATGGCGTTCCCCATCGCCTGGCCACCCAATCGCGAGTAAAGATCCGCCACCTGGCTCAATCCAATCGCTGTCTTGCGGCGAGCCTCTCCTTCTTTCGTGCTGAGGCAACTGGAGTAGTTATTAAGGATTTCGGCTGAGGTTTGCTTGTCATCACGGTCCAACAATACTTCCACGAACTGTCGCAGGTTGCGCGGGGGCACGCAGGGAGCTTCATTCGAGAGCAGAACCGTCTTCTTCCCAGACTCTGGCACCTCCGCCCAGAACATCCGATCCAGCATGTCGGCGTGCGACTCCACCAGAATGCCGGCTTTGTTCATCTTGTCTTCTTGCAGCTTCAGAATCTGGCGCAACGAGTCCATCTGCCGGCTCATGTGCTCCATCATCTGATGCACCGCATTGACTTTGACTTCGCCTTTGGAATAACGCTCCAAGGCAAAGCGGATCGCCATATGTTCCGCCGCCTTCATCAACAGCGGCGTATCTTCCTGCTGTTCCGTCGTGACCTTGGCTGCGAGGCTACCCAGCAGTTGCTGCAGATTCAGCCGCGTGTTGGGGTCGACTTCCGCGAGATCCTTCTGCAAATCCTCCGGACGACTATTCGGATCGTCCTTTACCTGCCCGAATCGAGTCAGAAGCCGGATCGCCTGAACAACTTCTGCCTCTTGCAGCGGCACAACGCCGCCTTCCCACGCCGGCGCCGTAGCCGCTCCTGTCCCCGCCGTGCCGGTTGCTGCGCCCACTCCAGATCCCGCCTCGGTGGCGGGCCCTGCAACCCAATGCCCGGGAACATTTGGGACGCTTCCAAAAGGCGCCGTGGTTCCACCGGGTTGTCCTTGGCCAACTGCACTGGCGCCTTCTGCCGCCGCAATCAGTTGCAGCAGCTTCTGCGGATCGTTAAGCCATTGCTTAAACTCAGGTCCCAAAGTTTGTGCTGCAATCTGCGCGGCTACGCTGATATCGCCCGTCAGAGGATCAGCCGCCACAAACTTCACTTCATTGATTTTGATCGTGCTCTTACCGCTGCCGCCGGCGAGCGCTTCTTTGATTTGCTTCGCTACGTCCTGCGCCTTCGAACCGGCTACCGTGAAAGCTCGCACGAGGCGCGTGAAGTCATCGATGGTAACGTCTTTCGAAAAGTGCAGGCTGGCCAGGCCGGCTGTGGTTAATAGCTGCCCGAAGCTGCGCTCGGTTTGCCCCGACTCAAGAGGAACTCCATCCAGCAATAATTTGTTGTCGGAGACTCCCAGCAGAAAGCCGCCTTCTCCAGCGGAGGGAAGTCCTTGCTGCAATTCCTTCCATGCGATTTCGAACTGCGCTTCGGTTCGCTTGTGTTCAGGGCCGTACATCCGTGCGTACTTGATCAGGATGTTCAGGCTGTGTACGAAGGCCCGCGCCGATGCCGCCCGGTTGGCATGAAATGTGGTTGCGTCCGTGATAGTCGCTCCTAAAACCGCAGCTCTGCAACTAAAAGGTAAATCCAACAGGTAAGGGTCTGCACATTACGGAGGTAATGGAACCCTCGCAGGATACTGCTTGGACTATCGGAAATTGGCGAGCGGAGGATGAATGCGACGGGGCGTTGTTCAGCTCACTCTGCTCTTAGAGTCCTACAGCGCGCGCTCCAAATGCGGCTCGCCGGCATGCTTTTGCCATGTATGCTTCCCGGGACTTGGCATTCATCGCCAATAGCGACGAGAATAGTAGAGGATACGTTCAGCTATCCGAGAACCTTGTGCCTTCCGCAACCAGCCGTCCAACTCGGGCCCCGAAAACCACCGGCCTCCGCTACTGGATGTTACAGGTCTTGGAGGAGTTCGAGCATGTCTCTGCCGAATTCGGTCCCGATCCGGTTCACGACCTGCGTGTCTCCCTACGACGCTGCCGTTCCCTGGCCGATGGCCTGATGGCCCTCGATCCCGCTTCTGACTGGAAGGCGATGAAGAAGGCCGGCAAACGCCTGTTTCAGAGGCTCGGTGCATTACGCGATGTCCATGTCATGATGGAGTGGGTCGAGAGGCTGAAGCCTGAAGAAGCCCGTGTGGAAGGGGCCAGTTCGGTTGCATTGCCGCAGTTTCAACAGAGCGAGGAGTCGGCTTCGCATCTCGATGCGCATGAAGACTACGGCGATCCTGCCGCCCATACGCTACTCGAAATCCTCCGTCGCCGCGAACAAGAGGAGCAGCACGAAGCGCAAGACGCTCTCGAAGAGTTCGACCGCAAACAGTGGCGTTCCTGGAGCAAGTCGCTTCCTGCGCGGGCCGCGCGCTTCCGGCCAGGGAGCGCACTCTTCAAGCATCTGGCCCTCGAGCGCTGGACGGAAGCTCGCGAGCTCCACAACCGCGCCCTTCGCAACCGCTCGCAAACTGCATTTCACAGTTTGCGCATCGGGATCAAACGCTTCCGCTACATCGTGGAAAATTTTCTCCACGTCGAGCACAAAGCCTGGAGCAAAGATCTCAAGAAACTACAGGACCTCCTAGGCGAAGTCCATGACCTCGATGTTCTTTGGTCGACGGCCGTGTCCTGCCGCGTTTTTCCCGATCCCATTTCGCGCAACACCTGGCGCAAACGAATCCTGGCGGAGCGCACTGCGCGTATCGACGGCTACCGCGCCAGAATGATTGGCCCAGAAGCTCTTTGGAATGTGTGGCGCGCCGCTCTTCCGCAAGGCAAACAGATTCAAGCGCTCGCCACCCGCCGCCTAAAGCTATGGGCGAACGGCCTTGATCCCGACTTTGCTCACTCCGAGCGGGTTGCTGGTTTGGCTCTGCAGCTCTATGACAGTCTGCTTTCTTCTGGATGGCAGCCTTCTGTCGACGGCGTCTCAGCCCGTTCCAGCTTGCTTGCTGCGGCTCTTCTCCACGATGTCGGCAAGTCAAAAGGCCGGAAGGGTCATCACAAGATTTCGTTCGATCTCATAAAAGCGTACGGCAAGCCCCTAGGTTGGAAGCCCGCAGATTTGCAACGCGCTGCCATCGTTGCCCGTTTTCATCGCGGAGCGCTGCCCACGCGCACGCACAGAGCCTTGCGCGATCTTCTTCCCGATGAGCAGAAAGGGACCATCCAGCTAGCCGCGATCCTACGCTTGGCCAACGCTCTTGATGCCGCGCACGACGGCCACATCCGCCGCATTCAAATTGAAAACAGCGAACTGAATACTAAGTCCAATCGCAGGCAACACAGCAATGGATTTGCCCACACGCCACTGAGTATCGCCCACAACCAAGCGTTAGTCATTGCCGCCGAAGGCTATTCTGCCTTGACTCCTGCTGCCCAAACCATCGCCGCCGAACGCCATTTGCTGGAGACCATTCTCCATAGGCCAGTTCTGATCAAGCCCTTAAAGCAGACACCGCGCGCATAATTCCCCGGATACAGATTCATCGCTTAACTGAGCACTGATCAATGCCGGCGGCGGCTTTGTTTTTTCCGGAACATACGCGAATCGTACTGGAGCGGTTCGACTTCGCGCACAATCATCCTCTCATAGCCCGGATGCGCCGTATTGATCAAACAATTATGCTCGCTGGGAGCGAGGACCGAAGGCACCCAGAGTAGACAATGCTCTTTTCTTTTGGCAAATTCATCACCGACCCGGGCAAGCTCGGGAGGCGCTGCTGAGTCGCGCCAGTTGGCCGGGAGCTTGGCGGCTTCGACCGTCTCACTTTTTATGTCCTCGGGGAATTCTGCAACGGCTAGGACCAAGTCATCCGGAGGGTCGCCTTGATCGAGGTGGACAAAATACTCGAGCATTGCGAGAGATTGGTGTTCCGACGCATAACTGAGACGGTTCCCAGGACTCGACCACCGGCCGCCGAAGAGGTAGCCTCCCTCACCATCGAATGGAGTTTGAGCGTAGGCCTGGCGCAGCACTCGATAGATTCGACTCAACTAACTCCGCCGTAGGCGATGCGGCCCAGAATGTTTTCCACCTGGCGTGCTCCCAGTTCCGTGTCGATCGCGGCCACGGGCGCGACTCCGCCGAGAGCGCGGTTCGGTTGCTTAAGCCAGCGTCTCGTGCGCTCCTGATCGCCAAGGTATTCATTGGCGATGGCCACCAGACGCGCCAGCCGGTAAAGTCGGTCTGATTCGTAACGCGCCAGCTTTCCGCTGCTGCGGCGGCGCTGCAGGCTGCGAGCGGAAAGATCCAGCGATGCTGCAAGTTCCTTCAAAGTTAATCCGGATGCCTGCATGAGTTCCTCGACCACGCCCGGAGGAAAGCCATCGCGAATCGCGTCGCGCATGTCGCGGTCGCTCGAAAGCGCCCGGCCAAAAGCTCTCCGGCCTCCTAATTCCGCAACTACAGCTCGGAGTTCGTTTACCATTATGTCGCCTATTATAGCGACAAATGGCGCTAAGATCAACTGTAGCTCAAGGCTGAGGAATGGGCCGGACGGGTAGCCTCGCAGTCACTTCCACCAGTCAATTCTTCCGAATATAAACGTGATTGCTTTGCCGAACAATTCAAGACTGCCGCGCCCCAGCGAACGGGAGGCCCGCAGACAGAGCCGGAAATCAGAAATTATGACCCATCCCCAACTCGTTGCAAAAGCTGTTTACTGGCTGCGCCGCTATCGCTGTGGAGTAGTGCTTTCCGAGCAGGCTTGTGCCAGCGGCGAGATGCCCGACGCCATCGGTTGGAAGCGCGCCTGCCACTCCGTGCTGGTCGAATGCAAAGTCACGCGCTCCGATTTTCTAGCCGACCGCGCCAAACCGTTCCGCCTCAAGCCCGGGCAGGGAGTCGGATGCGAACGCTTCTACCTGGTCCCCGCCGGACTCCTCCGCCGCGAAGAACTACCGGTAGGCTGGGGTCTGCTCGAATGCCTCAATGGCACCATCGAAACCAGGCATCCCTCTGCCAAAGATCTCCGCACCGCGACGGGCTTTCGCTACGAGATGAATCTGCTTCTCGCCAGCCTACGCCGCGTCGAAGTCCGGGTCGAGCCGCAAAGCATCACCGACTTTCTCAAATGGAAAAACCGCATGTCCGAATACAACCGTGGCACCCTCCCCGAGGGCCTGGTTTCCGCCGAGGAAGAACTCAATGTATTCCTGGAACCAGAATCGAACTAAACAAATCAGAAAGCCACCATGTAATCCCCTGTGAACTCTGTGGTGAGGGTGTTGATCTCGGTTCTGACAAGGGTCTCCTTAGAGTTTTCACTGGCGGTCGCGAGGTGCAAGAAACTGCGCAGTCCAAAAAATATCCCGTCACTTCATCATTTGCTGCCAAGGCCTGTGATATATTTCCGCCACGGTTGTCCTCCCTAGCTACAATTGCGGAACCAAAGTCGCAGTAGCCCATGAATTCTCCCACTCGTCGAGTTGTGATTAAGGAGATCAATATGCCCCGAAAAGCGAACGTCGCAACGACCCTATTCGCCATCTTAATTGCATTTTCCGTTACGACCGCCAGCCGAGCATTTGCCCAACAGGAAAAAGTGCTCTACAGCTTTGGCGCAACCCCCCAGGACGGAACTGAGCCCGCCAACCTGATTTCCGACAAGGGCGGAAACCTCTACGGCATAGTCACCGGCGGCTCCGGCGGGAACGGAGCAATCTTCGAATTAACCCCGCAGGGCGGCAGTTGGACCGAGAAAATCCTTTATAGCTTCTGCTCGCAACCCAACTGCGTAGACGGCGCTACGCCCCGCGGAACGTTGGTCTTCGACGGTGCCGGCGATCTTTACGGCACCACCGTTCAAGGCGGCGCCTATGGCATCGGCAGCGGCGGATACGGTACCGTGTTCGAGCTGTCCCCCGCCTCGGGTGGCAACTGGACCGAGACCGTGCTGCATAGCTTCGGCAACGGCACCGACGGGGCCTTGCCCTACGCCGGCCTGATCTTCGATGCTGCCGGCAACCTCTATGGCACGACTAGCGACAACTTCTACGACGGCCCTTATGGGTACGGCCTTTACTCGAGCGGCACGGTTTACGAGTTGTCGCCCCAGGTGGGCGGGGCTTGGGCCGAGAAGATTCTGCACCGCTGGTACGACGAGGGGCAAACCCTCTACGTGGGCCTGGTCCTCGACGGTGCCGGTAACCTCTACAGCTCGACCACAAGTGGCGGCACAAGGGGGGCCGGCGCGGTATTCCGGTTGTCGCCCGCAGCGGGTGAGTACTGGCCAGAGAAGGTGCTGTCAGGCTCCGGCGATACTTCTAACTTGATCTTCGATGCCGCCGGCAACCTCTACGGCACCAGGTCCTTCGGCGGAACTTATGGCGGCGGCGTGGCGTTCGAGTTGTCTCCGAAAGCGGGCGGTGGCTGGGCCGAGAAGGCGCTGTATAACTTCGGTGGGGTCGGCCACGGACTAGATGGCTATCAAATCTCCTCCGGCGTGATCTTCGATGCCGCTGGCAACCTCTACGGCACAACGGAATATGGCGGTGGCGGTGGCCAGGAATGTGGCAACGGCATGGGCGTCGATGGCTGCGGAACCGTCTTCCGGTTGACTCCCCAAGCAGACGGGACTTGGACGGAGACGGTGCTGTATCTCTTCGGCCACGGCTACCACGCCAAGGACGGGGCTTATCCCTGCTGTGGCCTAGTCTTCGATGCTGCGGGCGATCTCTACGGTACGACGCTGGGCGGCGGCGCTAATGACATGGGGACGGCATTCGAGATCAAACCTTAGCCGGATGCTACGGCCACGCACGGGACAAAGAACTCACAACTCCCTCCGCCCCTCCATAGCTTTGAGCATAGTGATCTCGTCGGTGTATTCAATGTCACTGCCGACGGGAATGCCCATGGCGATGCGCGTAACCTTCACACCGGCGCGCTTGAGCTGATGCGAAAGATAAGTCGCCGTAGCCTCGCCCTCAACTGTGGGATTCGTCGCCACGATCACTTCATCCACATTGCCCGCATCTACCCGCGTGACCAGGTTGGCGATGCGGAGTTGATCCGGTCCTATGCCATGTAGGGGGGAGATCGATCCATGCAGGACATGGTAGACGCCGTTGAAGTGCTTGGTCTTTTCGATGGAGGAGATGTTGGTGGGTTCCTCAACTACGCAAACCAGGCGCTGGTTGCGGGTTGCGCTGGTGCAATAGACGCACGGGTCGACATCGGTAATGTTGTTGCACACTGAGCACAACCGAAGGCTGGCCTTCACGTCGCGCACCGCCGCGGCCAGCGCTTCGGCGTCGTCATCGCTCGCGCGCAGGATGTGGAACGCCAGCCGCTGCGCGCTTTTCGTGCCCACGCCAGGCAGCTTCTTCAACTCGTCAATCAGCCGCGACATCGGCTCTGCAAATTTAGACATAGAAAAAATTGAGTAATCGGGAAATTTAGTAATTGAGTAATTTGAAAGCCAAATGCAAAACCGCCGACGAGCCGAAAAGAAGGGTTTAATTTACCCAATTACTAAATTACATAATTACCAAATGTTCAAAGTCCCATCCCGCTCATGATGCCGCCAAGCGAAGACTGCATGGCGCCATCCACCTTGCGAGCGGCTTCGTTCACGGCGGCGAGAACCAGGTCCTGCAGCATCTCTACGTCACCCGACTTCACGGCCTCGGGATCGATGTGCAAGCTTAACAATTGCTTCCGGCCGTCCATCTTCGCGGTGACCGTGCCCCCGCCCGAGGAAGCCTCGACCACGGTCTCCTGCATTTTTTTCTGCAGGACCTCATACTGCGACTTGGCTTTCGACATCAGCTCTTGCAAATTAAATCCGCCGCCCATAAGACCTCGTTGCGGTTTTCCTACCGCTTCTCCTTGTAGTCAATCACCGTGCGAATCTCTGCGCCAAACTTTTCTTGCAGCCGTCGGACAACCGCATCCTGCTCGGCACGGCCTCTGCCACCAATCTTTGTCCCATTCGCTCCGGAAGTTGCGCCGTTACGCTTTCCCTCGGTTGGCGCTACGGTTGCGCCCGGAACAATCTTCAGCTTCACCGCACGCCCGAGAATGCCGCTCGCGGACGCAATCGCGAGCCGCCGGGCATCGGGGCCTAGAGACATATCGACGACGGTCTGCGACTCCGCCACTTTGATCACCACTTCGTTGCCCTCAACCGACCATTCGCCTGCCTCAAGCATTGAGACCAGAATTCTTTGATTGCCGTCTGTAAGGGCCTGCAGCACGGCGCTTTGAATCTTCTCGATAGGAGCAGCCGAAACGGACGTCGCTGATTGTGCCGGCACAATTTGTGGAGCTGGTTCGGGCGGCGACTCGGGACGCGAACTGATCTGAAGTTCCGCGATCTCGCTGAGATCGGCCGGCGCGGCGGCTCCCATAACGACTCGTGCCGGCGGGTTCCCATTGGAGACGGACCGCGGGCCACCGGCGAGAATCGGCTCGGTGGACGAATCCTGCCTGGGAGTGCTCTTGCGCGCCGTATCAGCGGCGAATGGCGAAACCTGATTCGGACGTGCGGGAGCAACGCTCGAGGCCGGAGGGACGATCGAAGGGCGGGCGGGAACCCGTGGCGCCACTGCTCCGGCGCCTGAAACTTGCAAAGAAGCGGCTGCATCGCTCAGCAATTGCTCGATGGGCAGAAGGCGCTGCGCATGCGCCATCTTAAGCAGGCCAAGTTCCAGATGGAAGCGCTGTTCTTGTTTGTATCCCAGTTCGCCGTGAGTGCGCAGCATGATCTGCAAATGACGAGTGAGATCTTCTTCGCCGAACAGAGCCGCAACCCGCTCGACTCGTTCACGTTCTTCACTGGAGATCTGTAGCAGGGAAGAGTCTTTGCCAGCAATTTTGGCGACCGTAGCATTTCGCAGGAAGCGAACCATCTGGCGTGCGAAGTGTGTCGGACTGTGGCCTTCACTGATGAGGTGGTCGACCTGGCGCAACACTTCGTCGCTTGCACCGCGAGCGATCGCCCCCATTACTTCTTCGAGAACGTGCGCGGGAGCGGCGCCGACTAAGTTTCGCACCGAATCAGCCGTGAGTCTTCCACTGGAAGAGGCGATGGCCTGATCCAGAATCGACAACGCATCGCGCATGGATCCGTCGCCAGCCTCGGCCAGCAGTGCGAGAGCGTCGTCATCGGCTTCGATGTTTTCGCGGCCGACCAGATCACGTAGCTGACCGACAATGTCGTCAAATTTCACGGCGCGAAAGCTGAAGTGCTGGCAGCGCGAGCGGATGGTCTGCGGAATGTCCTCAGGCTGCGTCGTCGCCAACATGAAAACGATATGATCCGGCGGTTCCTCCAGCGTCTTTAATAACGCGTTGAAAGCGGCATCCGTAATCTGGTGAGCTTCGTCGAGAATGTAAATCTTGAACCGGTCGCGAGCGGGACGATAGCGTGCAGCCTCGCGAAGTTCACGGATTTCGTCGATGCCGCGGTTGGTAGCAGCGTCGATCTCAATGACATCGACGGCGTTCCCGGCGCGAATCTCTGTGCACGATTCGCAGACTCCGCACGGTTCAGCCACCGGCTTGTCGGATGAGCGGCAATTCAAAGCCGCGGCCAGAATGCGCGCCACGGTAGTTTTCCCGATGCCACGATGGCCGCTGAAAATGTAACCGTGCGCTGTTCGCCCTTGTTCAAGAGCATTCTGCAGGGTGCGGGTAACATGCTCCTGGCCGATGACCTCGGAGAATTTTTGGGGACGATATTTACGCGCCAGGACGGTATAGCTCATGCCGGAACAACGATTATACGCGATGGAATCGGGCGAGGCCGACTCCGCTAATCCGCGTTCAGTTCCGCTTGCCGAGGCGGAAGCGCGGGCAAATCGGGATGCTGTGGGTCGCGCCAAATTGCCTTAAAACACTCGCCTTCACTTTGCGATTGCCAGGTTGATCCATCCTGGTATTTCACCACCGACGGAAAGAAAACCCAGCCGATCACCGTTTGCACGCTGCCGGAATGAGATGCCGGTTTTTCCAGCGTCAGCTCCTGGCCGGGTAAAATCGGCTTATTTGACAACCACGCAGCGTTATACGGCCGGCGCAGGTCCTGTGGCGCAAGAAACATCTCCGATGTAACGGTCATGCTGGCAATTGGTTTGTCGCTGGTATTTTTCACCGTCAGCGTCGAGGTCTCCTGATTCTTCCAAAAGTCTCCCGCAACGAACGTGATCGGGCAATGACGCGTGGGCGGCACATAGATCGTGTAGACCGCCATCATTCCTGCTTCCATATGATCTTCTACATGACAATGAAACATCCAGGTGCCGGGATTATCGGCAACCATATCCACAGTCTTCATGCTTCCGGGGAGAAGCTCAATCACATCGGCATTCTTTCCCGCGTCGGTGACGGTTTCTCCGTGCCAATGCGGAGTGTGTACGTCAATCTCATTTCCCATCCCAAGCAAATGCCAGCGCACGCGGTCGCCTTGCTTCATAAATAAACCGGGAAGATTGCCAAAGATGAAGCCGTTAATGGAATAGAACAGACCGGCAGGTTTTCCCGCCATTTGGTCAAAAATCATGAAGGACGCTACGAATTCGCGGTCAACATCCTTAGGAGAGCCGTCGGGATTCGCCTTACCTTTGGCTGTAACGATAATCGGTCCCAACAAGCCGGAGTTAATTTCAAGTGCCGGGTCGACATGCGCGTGATACCACCAGACGATCGAACTCGGCTGTCCGGGCCCAGGACCGCTGGTCGCATTGGCGAACCAGTGGTATGTAAATCTGTGTCCCGGCGCAACCCGGTCGCCCCGGCCGACGGGAATATAGAAAGAGCCCTCGTTGTTCTTGTCGTAGCGCAGGCCGTGCGGATGCATGTCGTGCGCAACGTGTCCGCGATTCAGGAATTCGACGACGATTTCGTCGCCCACCTCGGCGCGAATCACCGGGCCAAGAATTCCAAGCCAATCAGGTTGCGGCTTGGTGGTAGTAAATGTTTCATCCGTGTATTCGATGAAACGGGTTTTTGGCCATTGCAATTTCAGCGACCATGGTTGGCGAACGGGCGTGGCGGTCAGCAGATCCATGCCGCTGGGAGCGTAGTTCCATGTCACGTCTTCAGCGGCGATGTAGTAATGCCGGGTCGCGGCAAAGCAGGCGGAGACAGAGAACAAGAGGACGCATAACCCAACCGCGCGCTGGATTCTCACGGAAGCATTATCCCATTGCGGAGATCATTATGTAATGAAGCTCTAATGATCCCCGCTTTGGGGTGAGTTACGGCGTTGGTGCGGCCGTTGAGCAAGTTCCGTTTGTGGCCTGCGCAGGCGGACTCGGAGGCGTAGCCCAAGGCACGTTGACGAAGTCAAAGAATTCGTCCATTTGAGCCGTAGTCTGGCCATTGGAACCAGATTGAGTAGTGGACCAATAAGCGTCTCGTTGAGTGAGCGCAGGAATATTGAATCGCTCTTCAATCAGGTTGAGCCACACGGTCGAATCTCTCACCACATGGGACACGTAGTTCTTTTTGGCAAAAGGCGATATCACGATCAGTGGCACGCGGGACCCAGTCATGCCAAAGCTGCAGATTCCTGATGTTTGATTCGCGCCGTCACAGGCATCGTTCGGTTGCAAGTCGTTTGGGTACTGGTTGGCATTAGGATCGGGCACCGGGACGGGTTGCGGCTGAACGTGGTCGTAGAATCCGCCACCTTCGTCGTAAGTGAAAATCATTGCGGAATCATTCCAGCTGGGGCTAGCCATCAACTGATTGATTATGTTCGCAGCGTAGGCTGCTCCAGCTTGAATGTTTTCCGGATATTGGTCGGAATCGGAAGGATGCTCATCAAGGCCTTCGGTGGATGCGGGCTCGATCATGATGACCTGAGGCAGGGTTTTGTCGTTCTGAATGTCTGTGTAGAACTGCGAGATAGGCGCGATGTTCGGCAACAGATCGGGAGTCTGGCCGGCGCTGTTCAGAATGGTTTCTTCATACGTGAACTGATTGAGATAGGAATAGCCCTCAAGCAGGCACTCCGAAAGAGTGTCTCCGCTTTCGCCGGCGCAAGTTGTGTTGTCGGAGTCGACGTAGATTCTCCAGGTAATCCCCGCGTTTTGCAGCGCCTCAAAAATAGGAGTCGCAGTGAACTGCGTCCCATTGCTCGGAATAGGATACGCATGGCCTTGCGAAGTTGCAGCGATGATGTAGGCGCGGTTCAACTGCGTGCGGGTCATGACCGGAGAAAACCAGCGGTCTGACGTAGCGAAATTGCTGGCCATGTAGTAGTAGTAATTCAAATCCGCATCGGTAAAGTAACCCATGCTGCGGTAACCGTTGATGTCGTTGACCGGATTGCCGCCGTTTGAGCCGATCGGGTACTGGCGGGCATCGTTGGCGGCCGCGATTACGAATCCGTTCATCAGCGGGTCGATCGCGGTTGGATACAGGAAGTTATCGTTCCAATCCGTGTGGGCTTCATTCCAGAAGGGGCTGATCTCTTCCGTGCAAACCGATTGCATATGAAACGACGGTACGGTCACGCTCGGATCCGGAGTACAAATATCTGGTCCGTTGGGATTGGTAGGATCGCACCCCGGAAGGGATGGCGCAGTTCCACCAGCATTAAACTGCGGCAGACCATCGAAGGTCTGTCCGCTGGTGCCATAGCCATTCGCCGTCCAATACGGCAGCATGTAACCGAAGTAGTGATCCAGCGAGCGATTCTCCTGCGCGAAAATAATGATGTGATTCAGACTGGTCTGAAGAGTACCTGGAACGCTGAAGGTTGCGGTCACTGAACCCGTCGACGAAAGACTGCAGGTCCCGGTGCCGGAGCACGCGCCCGACCAGCCTGCAAAAGTATTGCTGGTTGTTTCGCTAAGTGTGACCTGCGTACTCGGCGGGAACATCGAGGAACAGCCTGTGGTTGAGCCTGATGTGCAACTGATCCCCGCCGGGCTGCTGGTTACGGTGCCGGTACCTGTACCGGCGGTCGATACCGTTACGGCGAATCCGGCGCCGAAGCTGGCATTAACGGTGGTGGCGCCCGTCAGCGTAACGGTGCATGTTGCGCCGGTTCCCGAACAGCCGCCGCCGCTCCATCCTGCGAAGGATTCACCGCCAGTCGGCGTTTCGGTTAGCGTGACTTGCGTATTCGGAGGGAAGCTCGCAGAGCAAGTGGTGGGACAATTGATCCCAGAGGGGCCTGTGACCATCCCAGTCCCTGTAGTGGCCACAGTGAGAGCTTCTCCAGCAACGAATGTTGCTGTAACGCTTGTGGCCGCAGTTATGGTCACGACGCAAGTCGTACCCGAACAGCCGCCGGTCCACCCACTAAAAAAGTATCCGCTCGCCGGCGTTGCCGTCAGAGTAACTTGCGTATTTTGCGCGAAGCTCGCGGAACAAGTGGAGGAGGGACAATTGATTCCGGAGGGGCTGCTCGTTATGGTTCCGGTATTCGCGGAGGGCGCGGTGACGGTCAACTGATACATTGGCGTTTGCGTCGTAGTCGTGCTCGATCCGGAGGATCCACAACTGGCAAGAGTCAGCGTCGAGACGGCCGTCAACAAAATCAGTTGTATCTTGAATCCAGAATCCATGGCAGCAGAAGCTCCTGAAACGCAGGTTGGATGTAGAGTTAAGGGCACGCGGTTGTATTTGGTTTGAGGCTTATACGGCGAAGTAGGATCTCGGAACGCGGAAATATACAGCGTTTCCGGTATGGCCTTCGAATTCACTATTCTGAAGCCGATTGTGAACTTGCTAGAAGGCGTGTAAGAGAATAGGCTGGTGCGTCATTGACGGCGACAGTGTGAGCTAGAGTTTTGTGCCGATTCTTTCAGCTCGAATAAGGAGCGTGCTTATGCAATTGAAGCTGGCAACAACTACCAAGGATGGAATCCTCGTGGTGGGTTGCAGTGGCCGGATTGTGTTTGGCGAGGAGTCTACTTTGTTGCGGGAGAAAGTCAAGACGGCCCTATCGGAGAACAACCGCATCCTGCTTGATCTCGGCGAGGTCAACTACATCGATTCCGGTGGACTCGGTACGCTCGTTGCCCTGCGTACCAGCGCGGTCAATGCTGGAGGCACGATCAAGCTGGCAAACTTGACCAAACGGGTGGGCGATTTGCTGCAGGTCACGAAACTGCTCACCGTTTTTGATGTTTATAATTCCGAGGCGGAAGCCCTCGAATCCTTCCGTAAGGTGGCATAGCTTCGCACGCGACTCGGGACGTGCTGCCGCGGTCCACAGCCACGGTGCATGAGCCCTCCTCCGTTGCTGGACTTTCTCGAATGCTTCCTCGCATCGTCTTTCTTCTCTGCCTGCTGGTGAGCGCCAGCGGGTTCGTCTCTCCGCCGGTTGCGCTGGCGATGGGACTGGTGTTCGGTTTAGTTTTCCCGCATCCCTATGGCACAGAAGCGAAGAAATTTTCAAAGTTTCTGCTGCAAGCATCCGTTGTGGGGCTTGGCTTCGGGATGAATCTGCACGAAGTCGTGCGGGCCGGACGAAGCGGCTTCCTTTACACGGTGCTCGGCATTAGTTTCGCACTGATCACGGGCATGGGCCTTGGAGCGCTGCTCGGAGTTCAGCGCGTGCCTGCATTTCTCATCTCTACCGGCACTGCGATCTGTGGCGGAAGCGCGATTGCCGCGGTGGGGCCGATTACGCAGGCCAGCGACGAAGAGATGGCGATCTCGCTGGGAACGGTTTTTGTGCTGAATTCCGTGGCGCTGCTGATTTTCCCTGCAATTGGCGCCACGCTTAGCCTAACCCAATCGCAGTTCGGACTGTGGGCGGCCCTCGCTATTCATGACACAAGTTCAGTGGTGGGTGCAGCCGCAAAATATGGAGTCCAGGCGCTAGCGATTGCGACTACGGTGAAACTAGCGCGCGCTTTATGGATTGTTCCGCTCTCAGTGGCCACCGCAGTTGTGCGCGGTGCCAAGGCCAGGATTCAGTGGCCGTGGTTTATCGGCCTTTTCTGCCTTGCCGCAGTGTGCAACACGTATCTGCCGGCCGGAGTGCACGTTTATGCGATTGCGGTGAAAGTTGCGAAGATTGGTTTGACCGCCACGTTGTTTCTGATTGGCAGTGGCATCTCGATGGCGACGATTAAACAGGTGGGTCATCGTCCACTGCTGCAGGGAGTGATCCTGTGGCTGATCGTTTCTGTGGGATCGCTGTGGCTGATTCGCATCGGATGGATTGGATTGTGAAAAAACGAAAATCATCGGCAGACCAAGCATCGAAGATGCGGTTGCGCATTGAGGCTGCCATCCGGCGCATTCCAAAGGGCAAGGTTTCCACTTACGGAGCGATTGCTCGAGCGGCAGGATTTCCCGGGGTGGCGCGGCAGGTGGCGCAAGTGTTGCATCGCGGGTTCAATTTGCCCTGGCAGCGCGTGCTCGGTGCTGGCGGTGAGATCAAGCTTCGCGGGGATTCGGCGATGGAACAGCGGTTTCGGCTGGAAGCCGAAGGCGTGCGCTTTCGCGGGCGGAAGGTGGATATGAAAGCGCACGAGTTCAAGTTTGGTCGTATCCGCAAAAAATGATTCCCGCCTTTGCCGCAGAGAGCGCGGGAAAAGATGCGGCACCCGCAGTCCGGTAGCTCTTATTGAAGATCAACCGCGAAAGACTAACGGCCGCTCTTGAACTGTTCGTCGATCTCCACTTGATATCCAGTAACTATCTTGTTCGTTTCGTTCGCCATGCGACCACAGCTATTAATTCCTTGAACATCGCATTGGTCATGCCTTTCTTTTGCGCCGCAACGGTGTGCGAGGCGATGCAGTAGCCGCACTGGTTGGTCACGCTGACCGCGATAT
>JBAPOI010000784.1:0-5709 GCA_049279555.1 Candidatus Sulfotelmatobacter sp. | reverse complement strand
GTTTCAGGCTTCGGGTTTATGGTTACGTCGTCATGCCGGAGCATGTCCACCTGCTGCTTAGCGAACCGCAGCGAGATATGTCTAGTAGTGGAACTGCCCCACTCAAGCCAAAGGACGGCTTGAATGGGCCACCCGACTGCTTCAATAAGCCGCCCGTCGGCTCGAATGGGCCACTGGTGCTTGGCGAGCCGCGACAGGATGCGCTGGCCGATGCACTGAAGTCGTTAAAACAAGGAGTATCGCGGCGTTTGATTGGCGATGCGGAACATTTCTGGCAGAAGCGGTACTACGATTTCAACATTCGCAACTATCCGCAATTTGTGGAGAAGCTCCGATACATTCATCGCAATCCGGTGAAGGCTGGGTTGTGCGAAGGTCCGGAGGACTGGGAGTGGAGTAGTTTTCGCTGCCACGCAACCGGCTGTGAGGGACGGGTCGAGGTCGAGTCAGAGTGGATAGCACGAAAACACGAGCGTGCGGCAGGAAGACTTTGTCCGGCTATAGAACTGCCCCACTCAAGCCAAAAGCGGGCTTGAATGGGCCACCCGTCCGACGTTCGGTGGAGAAATGTAGGGATCCCTCGACTGCGGTTTCGCTTCGCTATCGCGAAGCCAAATCCTGGCTCGGGATGACTGCGTTCACGATGCTAATCCTTCCTCGCCAATCCTTCCCTGGAGCCAGCGTGTACTTGGTCAATTCGCCTCGACTTTTCGTGAGGAGGTCCCACGCTTCGCGGTAGCATTCGAAGCGGTAGCTGGCCTTTTTCTTGGGCGTCGCGATGGGGCAGATCATGATGTCTCTGGCGCAGCCGGATTCCAGTATTACAGTGGGCGGGTGGCCCAGCCTTCTGTTGCCGACGCAGCATCGCTGTAGGGCACCCGGCGCGGTCGCCACTGCCATAGAGAGTACGAGGACAGCTTGCCGTCGCAGTCCACGTGAAGTAATGTCTGGGTTTTAATCGAGAACCTCTCTAGCCGGAGGAGCCCCGTCCTCCGGGTCCCCTCCTACGCTGTCTCGCACCCTAGCCTGCGCGAAATGCCGAACATGCAGTCGATCCGTTGACAAACTTTTGACAACTCAGCGTACGTCCTGGCTGCATCCCATCTCAATGAGCAGTCTCCACGAGAGCAACAAGCACGATCAGTTTCCACCATCAAGAGCTTCACTCTACGGAAAGGAGCCAGAACACCATGCAGAATTCAGAGGCCGATTCCAGCATATTTACCAGTCGACGATCCATTTACAGAAATAGGATACGCACAAAAACGCTACATCACTCTCGCACTGTTTTACTGTCCGCCTTACTTATTACTGGGCTTCTCACCTACCCTGGTATCAAAGCCCATGCTGCGTCTTCAGGAACCTTTGCGCTAACCGGCAGCTTGAACACTGCACGGTACGATCACACCGCCACGCTACTGCAAAGCGGACAAGTGATGGTAGCTGGAGGAGTAGATATTAATGGCAATGAACTCTCCAGCGCCGAGCTGTATAACCCTACTACGGGCAAGTGGACCCGAACGGGCAGTATGTCCCAGGGCCGCTATGACTTCAGTGCCACCCTGCTTCCGAATGGCGACGTGTTGGTGGCCGGCGGGGAGGGCGGGACGGGCTGTTTGTCTGCTGCTGAACTGTATAACCCTTCCACGGATACGTGGCACACCACCGGCAGCATGACTCAACCGCGGTGCTCTCACAGTGCCGCCCTGCTCCAAACAGGTGAGGTTCTGGCTGCTGGAGGGGGAGACCCGGACGGATCGGACACTCTGGCCACAGCTGAACTGTACAACCCTTCCACGGGTACGTGGCACACCACCGGCAGCTTAAATTTTGCCCGCGCAAACGGTGCGGCAGCCTTGCTCGCAAACGGTCAGGTGCTCCTCGCAGGCGGCTACAATTTCACCAATGGAAGCGAAACAATCCCAAGCAGCGCCGAACTTTATAACCCCTCCACGGCGCTCTGGACCGTTACTGGCAGCATGGCAAAGGGCATCTTCAGCCCTGCTGCTGTTCTGCTTGTGAACAACGACGTGTTGATCGCCAATGCAGCTCAGTTCTACAATCCAACCTCGGCCGCCTGGGCCGACACTGACGCTCTTCCAAAGACCGCGGAGAATCCATTCCGGGCGACCCTCCTCAGTACCGGAAACGTACTGGCGAGCGGAACCGTGTGCAGCTACAGTGGCTGCGGGCACGTGCCCAGCACGGTATGCTTTCTCTACACAGCTTCGACCAACTCATGGTCTGAGACCGGCTTCATGAATCAAGCGCGTGTGAACCACACTTCGACGCTACTTCCGAGCGGCAAGGTGTTGGTCGCCGGAGGTGACTCCCGCGAGCCCGGTTCGCCCACTAGAGTTCTCAGCAGCGCCGAGCTTTATACGCCCTAAGCGATAATCGGCACGAGAGGCAGCATTGCTGCTGGCGATTCGAAGGCAATGAGGACAAGGCCAGAAGAATGTCACTGAGGTCAACGATTCTTTTACGGCGCCGTAGTAACAACGAAGTTTGTTGGGCACAAGCGAGGTCTAGCACCGGGCCTTGAGGTTCGTATGTGACGAATGAACACGGGGGAGAGGTCCGTGGTGCCCAGCTTTGCAAAAGAGGCAAAGCCGGGGCAGCCTCAATTGTGATAGTGCAGCAAAGATAGGCCAGCCCCCACCTGAAAAAGAACCGAACGGCAACGGGGCGCTGCTTCAGTAAAGGGCGTCTATGAGGTTCCCATCCTTGCGCAAAAAACGCGCAAGGATGGGACACCCGGCACCCGGCCCGTCCCCTAGTGATTTTCTAGAGCGATGCTTTTTCCTGGAGCAGTGCCCTTGTAGAGCTAGCGATCTAGACTAAAGATATTTCTGCAGGCCATAATCAATGTTCGTAAGGCGAGTTCTCATTATGGGGCACCCGGCCCCCCCCGAAAAGAGGAATACGGGATGCACCCATCGATTATATAAAGCCCCGCCGAGCGACACGAGCGTTTCGTGATCCAAACCGAAATCAAGATGTGAAAGGAAAAATGTCAGATGAACAATCAGATGAACAAAAAGAAAGCGGGCGTAGCATTCATTGCGCTCCTTACGTGTGCTTTGGTTGGTCAAGCATTGGCGCAGGGCCAGGAGATCGAATTCAAATCGAATGCCGATGACCTCACGAAAATTCGCAGCGTCTTGGAGGAGTTCCGTCAGGATATTATTCACAAGGACGGGTACGCCCTAACGAAGCTCGTGCTGAACCCCAATGTGCTCTTTCATTCCATCAACAACCAGGAAGAGGTTGATAGTGCCCGCAAATATAACGCTCAGTTCGATGGGATTGGCCCGAGCGCTCTCGATGGATTTGCGAAATTCCTCTCTACGTCGAAGGACAAACTCGAAGAGAAATTTCACAACATCGAGATTCGCCAGGACGGTCCGCTAGGGCTGGTGACATTTAATTACGATTTTGTCGTCAACGACAAGGTTACCAATTCAGGCCTCGAACACTGGCAGGTGTGCAAAATTGATGGGCAGTGGAAGATCTTGTCCGTTGTCTGGACGAGATATAGTCACAGCTGACAGGACGGGCTCTTGCGCTTTCGCAAGGGCGGCGGGAGTTACGAATGCATGCAGTAAATATTTTTACGCTGGCAACGGACTTCCCATCTTGCAATGTTCCTGTCGAACGCGCGCGTAGATGCCGTTGTATGCCGCTGGACGTGCCAAATCCCAAGGTATTGGCAGCATCAATACCCGCCCTCGCAAAGTACGCGAAGAACGGGGCACACTTTCCAGTTATGCCAACAGTTAAAGAATGGCCACCCGCCCGGTCCCCTAGTGATTTTCTAGAGCGATGCTTCTTCCTGGAGCAGTGCCCTTGTAGAGCTAGCGATCTAGACTGAAGATATGTCTGCAGATCGTAATCAATGTTCGTAATGCGAGTTCTCATTATGGGGCACCCGGCATCCGGCAGCGACGGTTTGGTACAGTCTTAACGACCACACCATTAGGGCCGACGAGATGCTAAGCACTCCACCCATCTAGTGCGGCAATTCTCGAGAGAAGTTCCGCGCTTTGTGCGCAAAGAGTTGTGTCGGCCATTCCATTTTGGATGGCCGTTTCCAACAGTCGGGTCATTTGGGCAAATTCGCCCCTCTGGCTGCTCCGAACAATGGCGACATCAAGCAAGAACGGTCCAAGTGCAGCTTTCTCATTCGGGCTTAAAGATTGAAATACTTCTTCCCAGTAAGCCCCGGTCTTAGGGATAGACGCTTGCAGGTTCTCTATGAGTGTCACCGAAAATGACGGGCCTGCAATTTCGTATGGTGAGGGCGTTCCCGACTTGAGAGACAACGCGCACAACATACCCATAACAAATGCAGTGTGGTAAGAGGAGGCCAAGGCATATTTAGTTCTTTCTTCGCCTTCAAGTTCCAGGATCCGCTTCGAAGCCGACGGTCCGGCGGGAAGAAACCCTACCTTGTCCTCCAGAGATGCGAGGACCCGAAAGCCGAATGCAGCTGCGGGACTCCAAGCGGAGGACGTGAGCGGCCAAGCCATGAGTGCCTCGGCAGCAAGGTCATAGTCTTCAACGATCAGGGCGCGGGCGAGCACGACCGCCGATTCGTCCAGGAACTCTTCGGCAGGGCGAGGGAATGTCTTCTGCCAGTTTCCAAAATCCGTGTAATACATGAGTGCGTGCGTATGCGCATACGCATCATCCCGAGTTCCGTGCAAGAGATCAATCGGATTCCCCAGGGCCGTTTTGCAAGCGGTTTCTTCAAGTTCGCGTCCCGGACTTTGGGTGCGCCAAAGAGATTGAAGCCAAATGACCTCAAGTTCCCGGTAGGGTACGAGTTCATGTCCCCGGCTTGCACACGCTGCCGCGGCCCGTTCCAGGAGTCAGTCGAATTTAGAGTCTCCGCAGCCAAGGATACTGAGAAGAATATGCGGCGTTGCGAGTTGAAGGCAGACTGACGGATAGCGCAAGACATCCCATCTCATCTGCTTAGAGCGAGCATAAAGCATTAGATCTCGAAGCAGCCCATCGAATACCTCTTTTACGCCTGGATCCGACCTCTCTTCTTTCGCCGCGTGGAGCAACATGGCGGCTTCCGCAAGAGGTTTCTCTGCGGCAAAATTGCCCTCCCGCGAGTCTGCTCCCATAAAGCCTTTTGCGCCCAAAAATTGAATTGTCCTCCTGGCAATCCTCAAAGCCAGGTTCAATTGTTTCAATAAGAGTTGGCGGGCCTCAGTATCTTTCAAGGGCACTTCAATATTCTCTCTTTGAGTTGTGAGTTCGAGTGTGTCTAGCAGCATTGCAGTGTCCTCATGGAGGCGGCTTTCGCAGCCACACTCGTCCGTTGAATCAGGCCATGGGCAGCCCCAGCGGCTGCCCATGTTGGTTGAAGTCGGCGACGATTTGGCAGAAGATTTAGGTCTTCAGCACCTTCGTAAGAGTTAATCCCCTGTGACCTCAGTGCGGAGTGCAACCGGATTCACTCCCTCATTGAACACGGTGACCGGCGGTATGCAGTACCGAATAACATGGTTACCAATGATGAAACCAAACTCGCTGTCTTCGGAACTTGCGAGGCTCGCACCGTTTTCGGCCACAAATTTCCCAAAAGCTGCGAAGTCGAAGGCCTTCGAGGCCAAGAACTTTTTAACAACTTCCTGATTTCTACCTCCGTTGCTCATATTTCCTCCTAGAAGACTTGAATTGCAGACCAGACTG
>JBAPOI010000783.1:0-5550 GCA_049279555.1 Candidatus Sulfotelmatobacter sp. | reverse complement strand
GATCAACCGTATAAAGGCGCTTGGGCCAGAAGAGTTTGTCGTTCCAGGCATCTTCGCAGATGGTGAGCGCCATGCGGTTGCCACAGAAGGAGAACAAGCTCTGACTTTTGGCGGGCGCGAAATTGCGCATTTCGTCGAACACATCGTAAGTGGGCAAAAGCATCTTCGATTGCACGAATGCGACTTTGCCATCCTGCAAAAGCGCGGCGGAGTTCATCGCGGACTTGCCGGTTTCAGAATCAGCCGGGGTGACTAATCCGCAGATTACGGCGATGCCTTGAGTTTGCACAGCGATGCGCTCCACAGACTCTCGATTGCGCGCGAGAAACGATGGACGCTCGACTAAATCGCGGGGCGGATAGCCGCAGACAGAAAGTTCAGGAAAAAGAATCAGTCCGGCGCCGCTGGATTGGGCGCGGCGGGAAAAGTCGATGATCTTTGCCGCGTTGCCGGAGAAATCTCCGACGGTGGGGTTGATTTGGCCAAGCGCAAGCTTCACTTATCTAGTGTAAAGCTGAGGAGAGCGGGGGCCAAGTGCAGCGTGCGGTGTCGAGCGCCGGAATGCCGCCCGATCCCGCGGCGATCCGCCTGGAAATTGCGAATTGTTCACATACGATCTCCACTTTACAACTGAGCAGTTCCAATCGGTCACAACGACCGATTTACACCTGGCCCGCTGCGGCGGCGGCACTTGCATCTGGTGGCGCAGCCGGGGCCGGAGCAGGCTTGGGGGCTATTGCTTTTGAGCATAGTTCGGCAGCTTCGGCCATACTTTCCACTTCCTGCTGTTTCATGGTCTGCCAGGTGCCGAAGGTGGCTTTCTCGCGGGCCACACCTTCGAGATTGCGCGTGATGCGTGCCTGGTAGTGGGCCTTGATGCTCTCCAGTTCAGACTGAATCTGACTGATCTCCTCGGCTTTTCTGGCCCACTCTGCGTCAACCTGCTGGGTTTGCGCGGACTCATAGGAATCCAAAGCTTCCTTGCGCGCTTTGGCATCCTGCTGGACTTGCGCGAGGGGAACACCCGCGGCATCGAGGGCCATCAATACGGCGGCCCGCCTCATTTCAGGTGACAACGAGCGGATGTGTTCGCTGCGTAGCATCTCGACGACCTTGCTAACGCTGTATCCCTTGGGCGGAGTGATGATCCCGGCCGCGCGGTAGATATCTTCAACCGGCAACAACTGGACCTGAAAGCTCGGGACCGACCGCGAAGACTGCGCCGGAATTCTTTCCATGGGATGAGTTACTGATAGAGGCATAAAATCGTCCTTCTCGTCGGAGACGCTGCTAATCTCGTCGCCGTTCGTCCTAGAGTCATCCCGCTTGTTCTGCCGGGATGACATTCCAAACCATTTGCTTGACATACGTTTCATTTCCTTGCCGGCATCCAGCCGTTGCGGCGGCTGGTTTGCCTGGAGTTCAATCGGTCGAGCATAGGAGCCCGGTGGCGAAGAGGTCTGCGGCTGCAAAATTCGGGGCCGCTCCCGGTGGGTTGTTTTGCGCCCAAACCCTCGCGGCGGAGCCAAGGATGCGTTGCTTACCAGCCGAACCGGCGGGGAATTTTCTGAGTCTGGTCTCTTGGGGAACATTTCGACTCGGTTGCGTTCCCGCGGTTTCGGCATGCTTTCCAGCCTCAAGACTGTATTTGGAGCACGAGCCGCGCTTGCCGGTTCGAGAAGCAGGTTGTCGGAAGTAACCGGTGGGGGTTGGACGGCGGCCTGCGCGGGAACCAGTGAAGCATTCGGGCTCGGGTCCCGTTGTATGCCTACGAAATATTCCTTGCCCTCGCTGCGGCAGTACTTGACGGTGCCGGAGAACTGCTCCCACGGTCCTTGAATATTCAGCTTGGAGCTTATGTTGATCGGTATTTTGATCCGTATGCATGCTCCCCCAACGGACTTATCCTCGATGCATGCGCAAGTAGTCTGCACACTGCCGCTTTCGTCGACCCACGACACATCCACCCGGATCATGACTGGGGCTCGTAGATCGTGCATGACTCCGCTCAAGTAAGTCTATCGGCAGGAAGCCGGAGGAGATTACTGGTAATAGGTTTGGCAGACGGTGACTTTCGTTTGGGTAGAAGCCCTGTGAGAGCGCCCCGCCTAGATGCTACGGCCCGATGCGGCACCTGGGCGACCGCACAGACGAGCGCGGCTGTCCCCAGTATGTGGGCAGGACCTTGGTTCTAGTCTCCTGCGACGGGAATGACCGTATGTTTGGGAACGGGCTGGGCTGCGTCGCCCTTCTGGTCGCGCCAAAGAACTTGATTGAGATTCGCGGCTCCGGCAGCGTCAGGACGGGAGAAATCCATTTTTGCCGAATCATTCGCGCCGCGGGCGTCGCGTTTGTTGATCTCGTAGATCAGGCCGTTCTTGAGATTACGATAGTCGGCCTGAAATGCGGGCTGGGTGCCCTGCCCCGAGAACATCGGCCCCATCACCGGGGCGTAGGCATCATTCTGGTTCATGGGTGGCAGCCCGAGCAGCATTTCCATGGTGTGAATCATGTTGACCGTCGTGTAGAAGCGGTGATCGACATAGGGCATGGAGTCGGTTCCCGGCGAATACTTGCTGACCACAAAGGCGATCGAGCGGTGGGCGTCGACGTGGTCGCCGCCATCCTGCGCGTCGTCTTCGAGGACGAAGATAGCGGTGTCATCCCAGTAGGGACTATGTGAGACAGCATCCACGACTCGGCCAAGAGCAAGATCATTGTCGGCCACCGATGCTGCAGGGCGAGGGCGATCGGGACGCGTGCCGCCGGTGTGATCGTCGGGAAGGTAAAGAAGAATAAATGCCGGCAAATGGAACTCAGCGATTTCATTGGCTTCGCGGGCACGCGTGTAGGCCGTGAATTCATTCAGAAATTCGTCGGCACGAAGCTGATCCGGATAATCGGTATTGAAGTCGGGATAGAGCGGATCGAAGTGGTTCCGCAGTACAGCCTTCGTGGGCTTAACGCCATTGAACAACGGCACAGCCCACGGGAACGGGCTGGGCGCGGCGTGAGGATTGCCAACATTCGGCGGCAGCATCTCGCCTTGGTGAAGTTCAGTGCGTGGGCACAGCGTCTCCTGCGCGGAAGGTGTCCCTTGCTTCGGCGACGCAGCCTTACGTAGTTTGTTACACCACTGCGCGTTCACGAACTCGCCGTAGTCGCGATAGGTGAGTCCGTGGCGGGCAACATTGTCCCAAAGAAAACCTGTGGCGGGATCGTCGATATCGGGCTGGTTGTTGTCGAGCGGATACTCATCGGCGACGGTGCCCTGGAAGTCGTAGGTGCGTTCTTTACCGCGGTAGGCGATTTGCCAGGTTTTTTCGTTGTAGTCGCTAGTGATGGCCGCGTTTGACCAGAGATGACCGTCGCCGGAAACTTCTCCGCTGTCATAGAAATTGTCGAGCACGCCGAACTGCAGCGCGAGTTTGTGTTCGTTAGGCGTGATGTCGGCGCCGTACATTGTGAGGGAGGGATCGCCGTCACCGATCTTCTGTTCGCCGAGTTTTAAGTCACCGAGAATTTGATCGTAAGTGCGGTTTTCCTTGATGACATAAATCACATGCTTGATGGGATTCTTGCCAACGGCAAACGGGATGACTCCAGGATTTTGATGGAACAGGTTGTCGTGCTCAACGGTGCGGGTAAGGTCCTCAAGTTTGCCGAGAGTAGAAGGAATGTTAAGACGCGCGATGGAGCCACGAAGCAGCGTGGGAATGTAGGGATGCTCATGGTGGCGGCCTTCGTAAGCAGTCTTTCCCGTGCCCTTGTTAGGGCCTGTGCTCAGCCCTTTGGCGGTGGCGATGAGGAGATCTTCTCCTTGAATCGCGAGGGCGCTGGGGTACCAGTCGGTAGGAATAAAACCGAGAGCGGGCGTTGCAGGCGAGTCGCTAGGGGACTCGTTCGAAGAAAGACTATTCGCGGCGCCCAAGTTAGACGTGTCGAATACCGCGACCGCGTTCGACGACGCATCGCCCACGAACAGTTTTTTTCCGTCCGCTGATTGCGCCAAGGAGCTGGGATAACTTCCTGCGAAGCGTTGATTGCGAACCGCCGTATCAAGTTGGGCCACGATGCCGCCATTTTCGGTTGAGACCGCGGCAACCAAATCGGCATTCGACAGCGCTACATAGAGAAATTTTTCATCAGGACTAAGCAGCATGGCCGTGGGATGAGAGCCGGGCGCGATCGGATCATCGGGCAACAGAAGTTTGATCCATCGAAGCACTTTGCCGCTAGGCAGATCCAATTCGGCGATGCGGGAAGCGTTCCACAAACTGCACCAGGCGCGGCGTCCATCGCGTGTGGCGACAACGGTATAGGGGAATGAAGATGGAATCAGATTGGTGGTACTGAGGTCGAAACTCTGCAGCACTTTACCCGAGGCGACATCGAGCAGCACGACATTGTCGGAAAGATTGTTGGCTACGAGCAGACGGTCGTGATCGTGAGCCTTATCTGCATCTGCTGAAATTGGAGCCAACCCCGCCGGATACGGAATGGCGCTTCCCGCGGGCGTTTTGCGTAATGCGATGGCAACCTTCTTATCGGCGGCGACGGGTTGCGCCGCGATCGCGATGAATCGCTCGGGCGCAACCTTGCCAGCGGTGAAGCTGTAGACGGCGATGCCGTTTCCGGTGTCGGGCGGCTTTTGTCCCGTGGGATCGGTGATTGAACCTACGGACGCGTAGAGATGCTTGCCATCGGAAGAAAAAGCTAATCCCAGGAAAAAGCTCTGGTGAACCTCTTCGCCGAAGCGCTTGTCGGGAAAATCCGAGAGCTGATTGGTCTTGAGATCGAGAACAGCAATCGACTGCATGGCCATTGTTTCCTGCGTGCCATAGCCGTTGTTCAGAAGCGCGGCGTAACGGCCGTCTGGACTGAGGGCGATGGTGGCGGGAAAACTGTTGGTGCTGGCGAGACGGCCGGGGGACGGCGTGGTAAGAATCTTGCTCGTGGGCAATTGGATGGTTGAGTTGTCAGGATGGCTCTCCTGCGCGGGAAGCGGATTCAGAACGGCGAGGACGGCAATCACAAAAACGACGCGGGAGAATCGGTTCACGGGGCCTCCGCAGGTTTGATCCACGACAACATGAAGCGAATTCAGCGTAATGGATGCAGGAAGGTTCGGTCAAAGACGCGGCAGATAATTACCGAGTCTGCTGGAAACTCCTCTCCGAGCCTATGCTGTCGTTCACAGGAAAGGGGTCCTTCGACTACGCGGACTGATTCACTTCGCGAATCAGTCCTCTTCGCTCAGGATGACACAGCGGTTGATTGTGCACTCCTAGACTCCAGAAGCACGCGTGGGCGAGACCTGAGTGGGCGCGGAATCGGAATGCTCCTCCGCGGCGTTCACGTTGTGACGGACGTCGGCGCCCTGCACCCAGAAAATCACGTCCTCGGCGATGTTGGTGGCGTGGTCGGCGACTCGTTCCAGATTGCGGGCTACGAGGAGCGCATCGAGCGCCTGGCGAACCACGTCTGGACGCTGGTTCATGGTCTTCACCAGTTGGATGAAGGCATCGTCCTTCATGCGATCAACTACGT
>JBAPOI010000782.1:0-4228 GCA_049279555.1 Candidatus Sulfotelmatobacter sp. | reverse complement strand
CGCACACCCCCCGAGTGCTGAACGTGCGCGGTTTTCCGGCCGCGGAAATCAGCAACGTGCGGATTTACAAGTCGACCTTCAAGGACGTCCAGAAGCCGGATCTGGTGGAGGACGCCGACGTAAAACTGGTCGATTGTACCTTGGAACCAGCCAAGTGATGCAAGTTGTGGCGGAGCGTTGACGGTGGGCGTGGCGATTACTGCTTCCGTCGGGCGACGACTACTGGGTTCTCGTAAAGCAGACCCAGCATCCGCGCGACAACCCACAGCGTACATTGCCCCAGCGGCCGCCACATTAAATCGGCAAGTTGTCCGGCAGCCAACGCAGCCAGCGCCACGAGCACGCCAATCGCCAATACCATCCCGGCCATGTGTTACTTGGTGCCGTTTTTGCTATTGGTCGCTGCCACGATGATCACCTCGGCCCTGGGCAGCACCGGCTTCGATCGGTAGAATCCGGTCCGGGTACTGCTGGTTGCCTCCGCCTTGTGTTACTTCGGCCGCGCTTACCTGCAACAAAGTATGTTGAGTTGGACCTGGTCGTGATCAGCGATCGCCCTCGTTGCGCCCAACAAGGTCCTGGCATTCGCGGCGATATGGCGAGAACCAACGCGATTACCCGCACCAGCCTGGTCGTGGATCATCGCGCCACTCAGGTCGGGAAAAACTCTGCCTCACAATTCTGCCCACTCACCGCGTGATGGGCCCGCGTGGCGATCAATAGCGCATAGTTGGTGGCATGCATCGTGTCATCCGGCTGCGTTTGCGGGTGCACATACTTGATGGTGCGTTGCTGGTCGTCATACTGGGCGGTTTCGCAGGCAAACTCGTCCAGGTAAATATCCGTGTCCTCGCGGCAAGGAAAGATCAGCTGCTTTCGCTTGATCCGCCCAAACAAAGCTCCGATCGAAGCGGACCGATTGACGGTCCACTTCGTCAGTACGCCGTCGGCAGTTGGCTCATTCTGTCCGGCGGAGTAGTAGATGGCATATAGGCCACGCCGAGGTTGTACCTTCGCAAACAAGAGCCGGTTATAGACGTGGCCATTGCCATTGCCGTCGGCGGCGATCCCCGCCACACGGTAGTAATTGCAGCAGCGGGAAACTTGTTCCACGACCTCGTGGGGATCTTCACGGGCCTGGAGCGCGAAGATCTGACGGACTTGGAAGACAAAATCGGGTCGCATATGGCCGATCACCAGCACGGTGCGCGAGTGGACACCGCCCCCCCAGTCGATGCCGGCAAACAGGGGTACGCTGTTGCCGAGCGCTTTGTAATCTCCGTGTTGCAACATTGGCTCGCTGCCGCAACATTCCTCCAGCTCGGCCCGGGTGACGACGTGATCGCCCAAGGTGGTGGGCAGTCCCAGCACCTCGTTGCGGAACCGCACCGGGTCATAGCTTCGCTGACGCTCTAGAATCCCTTCGTACCCGAGCCAGTGGACCATCGGATGGGAAATGCCGAAGCCCTGTCCCCAGGTTGACTGCGGATTGTGTGGCACCCAAGTTCCTTGGGTTACATCCAAGGCCGTTTGACATTGGGGACAGATGAGTCCGGTCGGGCCCAAGCAGCGCTCGTCAATCGTTACGCCCGCGCCGCACTGGCTGCAGGGGATGGTCCAAAGATTGGCCGTCGAGCGGTTGAACATCCCTTCCAGATGATTATCGACCAATTTCGGGGTCCCGGTCAGAATCGTTCGGGGATGGGCGGCATGGGACAACGTTTCCTGCAGAACCGGCAAGCTATCGGGCGCCAGGTCCTGGACTTCGTCCACCAGCAGCATGGTGGCCGATAGTCCCCGACAAGCGTCGGCCGAATGGAAGGCGGCCCGCAGGTGCAAGCGGGCCCCGTTGGAAAATTCGAAGTCGGTGACCCGCAGCCGATGTCCACGGCCCAGCAGCGCCCGGCGGAGGATGGGACTGTCCTTCAGCAGGGGACACAACCGGTCGTGGCTGAACGTCAGCCCTTGCTCGAACCGAGGTGCCACGAACAAGATGTTGGCCGCCGGGTTCGTGCAGGCCTCATAGATAATCGTATTGGCCAGGAAGGTTGATTTTTCAACCTGCCGGGACGCGCGAATCACGAGATTCCCCCGGTCCACGGCATAGATCGCCTGCAGGTACTCTCGTTGTGCGAACGACATCGGCTCACCGCCCAGCCGCAGAAATGATTCACAAAATTCCAGTTTATTGATCGCCATTTTTGAGCTCTCCCAAAACCAGTTTCAATTGATCATCCGTTAACAAAGGTTCCAGCAGTTTGAGCATCGCCGGGTTCTCGCGCAGGATCGCGATCACGTCTTCATCCACTTGGGCAGGCTTTGCGGTATCGCGCCCGGTGCCCTGTTAATGCTGAAGCAAATCGTGGTACACGCCGCGTATCGCGTTCGATGTCGGCGGCTTCATAAAGCCGGTTGTCAGCAGACCGGGTAACTGGCTCAGTCCCGCCAGGCATTGCTGCTCGCCAAGAATCTGGCCGGCATTTCGCGGGCGCGGTTGCTCGCTTTGAGGGCTTTCCTTTTTTGGCTCCGGTGGAACATTGGACCCGGTGGGGTCGTCGGGGTTGGGGGCGCCGGAGGGGGTTGATTCGTTCACGTGAGGTCTCCTTCCTTGGAGGGTTGGGACGCCTGGTTCAGGTGCGCTTTCAAACGCACGTTAGTTGCTGAAGTGGCGTCGCGGTCAACAGTTGCGATTCTGTCTGTTGGGGCGGAACGGATTTTTTCGTTTCGTAATTTTGCTGACTGGGCGTCCAGCACGTCGGTGCTCAAGGGATAGGCCGTCAACCCTGCCAGACCCATGGCGAGGTCGTTTTCGTGAAGAGCGCGACGGATTCGTTTCAGCATTGCTCGGGCGGTCGCGGGCCGCTCGATGCCGGTGAGCGCCATCAATTCGCGAGCGGTAATGGCTGTGCGACCCGCGAAGGCACGAATACCCAAGAACCAGCCGGCCAGGGGCAGTTGCGAGTGCTCAAAAACAGTGCCGTGACGCAGCCCGATCTGCGCGCCGCAGTGGGAGCACTCCCACCGCCGGCGAGTGGATAGCCAGTGGCCCCGTTTTTGCCGGCACTGCGGGCAGTGCCAGTTATTAGACGAGAACCGCTGGTGCAGGTATGCTTCGCAGCCGGTTTCCGAAGTGAATTTCTCGGTCCAATCCGGCGCTGGGTCGGGACGTGTTGCCGGGCCGGCCGTCTGCCAGAGGCGGAGCTTATCGAGCGCCTGGTGCAGGGCTTTTTCGTGGGTGCGGCGATAGCGCGCGGCGCGGTCCAATGGCTCCGCTGTCACCGCCGCCGTCAATCGCAGGTCTTCTAACGGGGCCGCCTGCTCGAGACTTGCCACTTGCGAGAATGCCAAGGCGGCCGTCCGCATTACTGCCGGCTCCGCCTGCTCCGTGATCTCGAGGGCCGCGGCATGCCGGGCGATTTCCCGGACCAATAGCTCTTCCGTTACCGTTTGCGGGCAGTACTCGGCCTGCAGTTCAGCGTCGATTTCGTCGAGCCGGCCGGCGCGCAGAATGCTGGGCAGCAACGTTGTGGCCGTCAGGCCGTGCTGCAGCGCGTTGGCCCGCGGGCCTACAGCGCCCGATTGCTCGCTGTTCCCATCCGTGGTTTCCATTTGTGCCTCGCCGTCCATGGCTTAGCTGATAAGTTTTCGGGGGTCGCTACTGCGCGCCGTTACTCAATGATATCTCACAAGCGGAAACGGCAAACTTAAATTGTGGTAATCTCTGCAGCCTTACCCCTGCGTAGTCTATCTGCCCATGCTGGGCACATAGCACCATTATTGCCCAATCTGGGCAGGAAGTCAAGCCTTGAAGTGCGGCGAAGTAGCTTATTTCCGGATCTCTTGACGGATCCGGGTCAGATCGATGGTGACGATGATTCGAGGATCGTGCCGGACTGAATTGAACCTGGCGGATTGAAGATCAAACCAATGCTCCTTGCGGGCACCAATCTGGACAGCCAAATATCTGCCATCGGCGATTTTTGCGAGACACGAACTCTCGGATGAAGAGAAGGCTGCTTCCAGAGGGCCGATCAAGCGATTGCGTCGAGCGGTCCTACGCTGCCATTCGATCTGTGTCATGGCGTCGAAGAAGCGGGCGATTATGTCCCGGCGCAATCCAGCATCAAGCAAGGCCGCCGCAACAGCGATTGAAAAGCCTTCGAAGTCTGTAAACGACCTGGGGTGGCCAACCCGTTGGCGATCTGTTTTAACCCGAGTGCCAGGGAGC
>JBAPOI010000781.1:0-3797 GCA_049279555.1 Candidatus Sulfotelmatobacter sp. | reverse complement strand
GAATAACAACAACAACCGGCTGCAGGAGGCAATGGCATTTTTGCTTACGTGCCGTGGCATTCCCGTGATTTTGTATGGCGACGAGCAGTACCTGCACAACGATACCAGCGGCGGCAACGACCCCTACAATCGAGTGTGGATGAGTTCCTTCAATACCAGCACGACTGCATATCAGCTCATTAACAAGCTAGCAACTTTGCGCCAGAGCAGCAACGACGCCCTTGCCTACGGTGGCTCTCAACAGCGCTGGATCAATAGCGATGTTTATATCTTCGAGCGGCAGTTTTTTAACGACGTGGTTCTTGTAGCCATCAACAAGAACGATACGACGGCATATCCCATCTCAGGGCTGCTTACCGCACTGCCGGCTAGCACTTACAGCGACTACCTGGGCGGTCTGCTGGGAGGATCGAGCCTGACGGTGACTGCAGGCAGTGGAGGAAACAATCCGGCGAACAACTTTACGTTGCCCGCGCATACTGTCGCGGTGTGGCAGTCCGTGGGCACACCCGCCGCGCCGGAGGTTGGCTCCATCGGGCCGACGGTCGGTCAGCCCGGAATGAAAGTAACCATCGCAGGCAAGGGCTTTGGCACAGCGACGGGCCAGGTTTTGTTTGGCGCAACCGCAGCTTCGATTCAGTCTTGGTCGGATTCCTCTGTGACCTTCACCGTTCCCAATGTGAGCAATGGAATCTACCAGGCGCAATTGAAAAACAGTTCGGGAACCGCCGCCAATACCATTCAATTCACCGTGCTGGCGGGAAAGCTTATTCCCGTCACGTTCACTGTGAACAACGCCACTCCGACGAACACAGGGGATTACATTTTCTTGACCGGAAGCACGGTCGAACTGGGAAATTGGGGTACGACTTTTGATACGGCAGTCGGCCCGATGCTTGCTCCGAACTACCCGAATTGGTTTCTGAATGCCTCGCTGCCCGCCGGAGCAACCGTGCAATTCAAATTCATCAAGATCGCCGCGAACGGCACCGTGACATGGGAAAACGGATCGAACCATCAATATACCGTGCCAACCAGCGGGACTGCATCGGTGAATATGAACTGGCAATACTAGACCCTAACTCGCTCTGATGTGCTGGTGTCAAACTATCGGCGCGCTCTCTTAACCTTTTTTCGCATCTGGATTTTTCGTTTCCTTCCTGTATCCTTATTCCCCCATGGCCAGCGCCACCACTTCACTCTCAACGCCTCGCGATCGCGGCTCATTCTTCGCATCCGGCATGGCCATCATCTGGGCCATCGCCCTCGCCAAGCTCCTCTTCCACATCTACTTCAACAATCGCTACGGCTATTTTCGCGATGAGTTCGATTACATCGCGTGCGGCGATCACCTTGCCTTGGGATACGTCGACCAGCCGCCGCTCATTCCCTTCCTCATCCACATCTGCCGCGCAGTCCTCGGAGACTCCCTCCGCAGCATCCGCTTCATTCCAGCGCTGGCTTCGTCTCTTCTCGCCGTGCAAACCGCCGTCCTCGCCCGCGAATTCGGCGGACGCCGCTTCGCCCTGCTCCTGAGCGCCATCACCGTCGTCATCGCGCCGCAATATCTTTCCAACGGCAGCCTGCTCGGCACCAACTGCCTCGAACCCAATCTCTGGATGGGCTGCGCCTACTTCGCCATTCTCGCCATAAAACGTGACGATCCTCGCTACTGGCTCTGGTTCGGTATCTTCGCCGGAATCGGCATGCAGGAAAAGTATTCCATCGCACTCTTCTGCTTTGGCATCGTCGTAGGACTTTTACTAACGGCTCAACGACGCGTCTTTTTTGATCGCTGGATTTGGCTCGGCGGACTCGCGGCTTTCCTGATTTTCCTCCCCAACCTGCTCTGGAACATTCACTATCACTGGCCTTTCCTCGAACTGATGCACAACATCCGCGCCGAAGGCCGTGACGTTGTGCTCCCTTTTCTTCAATATTTCTTCCAGCAAACGGTGTTGGTTGATCCCATCACCGCACCGATCTGGCTCATCGGACTATGTGCGCTCCTGTTCTCTGCCCGACTTAAGCCGTATCGCTTTCTCGGCTGGTGCTACCTGGTTTGTTTCAGCGTTTTCTTTATCCTTCACGGAAAGAATTACTATCTCGCGCCTGTGTACCCCATGCTCTTCGCTGCCGGAGCATTCGTGATTGAATCGGCCATCGAAGGAAAGAGACAAGAAGGCACAAGGAAACCCTCGCGGTGGGGATGGCTGAAGCCCGTCATCGCAATCATTTTGCTCGCAAGCGGCGCCCACCTCGCTCCCGTTACCATTCCCATTTTCTCCCCGGAAAATTTCATTACTTATTCGCACACACTCCCGTTCAAGCTCCCGGTCATGGAGCATGGCCATGAACGTTCGCCTCTGCCGCAGTGGTATTCTGATCAATTCGGCTGGCAGGAAATCGTCGATGAAACCGCCGTCGCATGGAATCGAATTCCGGAAGCCGATCGTGCCGACTGCGGCATCTTCGCCCAGGATTACGGTCAGGCCGGCGCCATCGACTTTCTTGGCCGACGCTACGGCCTTCCCCGGTCCCTCAGCGGCCATCAGACATGGTTTCTCTGGGGTCCGCGTGGATATTCCGGCAACTGCATGATCGTTCTCGACGACAGACGCGAACGCCTCGGACAACTCTGGGATCACGTCGAATACGTCGGCACCTCCGCCGATAATCCTTACGCGCTCGAAAAACGAATCGACGTCTTCATCTGCCGTGGCGCAAAGTTTGGGACGTTTGCGCAACTTTGGCCGGAACTAAAACGCTGGCGCTGAAGACTTCTTGAACAGAACATTTCATTCGCGTCTTGTTGAAAACATGCGATTTTTCGCGGGTTTTGCTTGACATCGCAAGACGCGGTCATCAACAATCGAGCCGACCTTCAATGCGGCTTCTGAACATCGCTCTCACGATCGGAGTTGAATCGCTCGATCGTTCGGAAACTTACTCACGAGGATTTCATGTTGCTTACTGCGCGCCGTGCGCTGTTTCTCTGTCTTCCACTTCTCGTTATTCTTGCTACCGCTCTTTCCGCCCAGAAAATCACTGTGCCACAACCCACGATCTGGGCCTCCAAGCCGGACGTCGCCGCCTTCGAAAAAATCGAGAACGACCACCTTGCCGCCGTACAAAGTTCGATCGATACGCTGCTCGCCGTCAAAGGCAAACGCACGATTGAAAATACTCTCGTGCCTTACGACGAGGCCGTCCGTCAAAACAATTCGGCCGCATACCTCTCTGGAATGATGGAGCAAGTGCATCCTGACGCCACTTTCCGCGACCACGCTACGGCCATGGTCACTAAGGCGAGCGCCGTCCAGACCGCCATCTCGCTCAATCATGACGTGTATAACGCGCTCGCCGCGCTCGATCTCTCGAAAGCCGACGCCGCCACTCGCTATTATGTGCAACGCCAACTCCTCGAGTTTCGCCTCGCAGGTGTCGACAAAGACGAAGCCACCCGCGCGCGCCTCAAGAAATTAAACGACGAAGCGACCGAACAGAATTCCATGTTCGATCGCAATATTTCCGACGGACAGAAAATGGTCGAGGCTGATCCCTCCGAGCTCGACGGCATGCCCCAGGATTACATCGATCGTCACAAGCCCGGCGCGGACGGCAAGATTCACATCACTACGGATTATCCCGACGCCCTTCCGGTCTTCAAGTTTGCCAAAAGCGATTCGCTGCGGCGCCGCGTCGCTCATGCTTTCGACACTCGCGCCTATCCCAAGAACCAGGAAGTTCTCACCAGCCTGATGAAGACGCGCTACGAGATCGCCACACTTCTTGGC
>JBAPOI010000780.1:0-4523 GCA_049279555.1 Candidatus Sulfotelmatobacter sp. | reverse complement strand
ACCCGCATCCTGCAGTCGCAAGGCATCCAAGTCACACGCCGCACCGTCGCAAAGTACCGGGAAGATATGCGCATCCCGAGTACCCATCAGCGCAGAGTAAAGGAATAAGAAGAAGTAAAAGAGAGCGATTAAGATTGCCGTCTCTGACCTCTAACTTCTAACTTTGCAAAGAGGCGCTTCATGAACGTGGAATACACCGGCAGGCACTACGAAGTAACTTCCACCATCCGCAAAGAAGTTGAAACCGGCCTCGTAAAAATCCGCAAAATCCTGGGCGACAGATTTGAAACCAAAGTGATTCTCGCCGTCGAGAAGCATCGCCACAAAGCGGAAATCACCATCAGTCCGCGCAACGGTCCGATCGTCGGCCTGGCTCAAGCCAAGGACATGACCATCGCCGTCAACGAAGCGCTCGACCACCTGGAAAAGCAGGCGGTGAAATACAAAACCAAGTGGCAATCGAAGAAGCGTTCCGCGCGCAAGATCGAAGAAGTAAAGAAGTGGAACGGAGACTCCGGGCGGCCGCGCGAAGACGCTCAGGCCAAGGTCGGCCTCACGGAAAAAACCGCCGTGCCGGTCGTGGTGCACCGTTATCCTGCTGTTGCGAAAACCACCGAGGTTCATCTGGTTCGCTCAAATGAAGCAGTCGCCATGCGCCCCATGACCCTCGAAGAAGCCATCAAGGAAGCTCACTTCCGTGACCGCGACGTATTCGTTTTCCGCGATCCCAAAGGTAAAGTCATGATCCTTCACCGCACCCGCGACGGAAAGATGGAGCTGATCGAAGCCCCGTAAGATTCAACTTCGGTTTGAACTCAGAGGCGAAGGCTCCCTGTGCGGGAAAAATCCTGGTGGGAGGTTTCAAGCCGATCCCGCTGCGGCGGAAAGAGCTTTGCCGTCCTTGGGAAGTCGGATGACGAAGGTTGTGCCCTTCCCTTTTTCCGTTTCAAAGTGAATACTTCCACTGTGTTTGTCGACAACCACGGAGCGAGCGATGGCCAGCCCTTGCCCGGTCCCCTTGCCAATTTCTTTGGTAGTGAAAAAGGGGTCGAACACCTGGGCTCGCACCTTTTCTGGAATTCCGGTGCCCGTGTCTTGGATCCGAATTTCAGCCCACTGCGGACAATTTAGAGTTTGTACCTTGATCTTCCCCTTCTCCGAACTTCCTCTTTCTACAACGTCGGCGATGGCATGCGCGGCATTGACAATCAGATTCAGAATAACCTGGTTGAATTCACCGGGCAGGCAAGGGACTGGGGGAAGCGATGGATCGAATTCGGTTTCTAAAGCGGCGACATATTTCCATTCATTCCGAGCCACGGTAATCGTGCTTGTGATGGCGCGGTTCAGGTCCACCGGGATCTTCTCTTTCATTCCTGGATGGGAAAACTCTTTCATTGCGCCTACCAGCGTCGACACTCCGTTCAGCCCTTCGATTGACTGTTCGATGGCCTGGGGAATCTGCTCAAGCAGATAGCCGGTGTTTGCGCGTTCCACCGCTGCCGCAACTTCCTGAACCGTTTCACCGGTCAGAGTGCCGGATTGTGCCGCAGCCAGAAGCCTTTCATAGTCGGCCAGAAGGCCCGTGAGATCCTGAAAAGCATCCTTCAGGAAGCGCACGTTACTTCCAATGTACTGAGTCGGGGTGTTGATTTCATGTGCTATCCCTGCCGCAAGCTGACCAATGGACTCTAGCTTCTGCGCCTGAAGAAGTTGTCCCCGCAAGAATTTGCGCTCTGTGATGTCTTCCATCATCCCGTCGTATCGAACCACGACGCGATTCTCACGAACCGCTCGCCCACTGCAGGAGATCCAGATTTTGCTGCGGTCCTTGCGATAGGCCTCACATTCCAGGCTCAACATGCTTCCGAGCCTATCCATCACTTTGGCAAACTCTTCGTAACGTCTGGGATCGACATAGAGCTGCTGGGAAATGTCGGTAACGGCCGCCATCATCTCGTCCGCGGAAGCAAACCCAAAGATGCGAGCCATGGCCCGATTTACCCTCAGGAAGCGGCCATTCGGCATGCTCTGAAAAATTCCGACTATCGCCTCGTCGAATATTTCGCGATACTTCCGTTCCGCTTCCCGCAGTGCATCCTCGTTCCGCTTGCGTTTGCTAATATCGTGCCCTACGCCGGCAATTCCAGAAATCACGCCGTCCGCGTTTCGCAGAGGCACTTTTGTCGTCAAAATATGGATCGTGTTACCATTCCGGTCCACCATTTTTTCTTCGCGGTTAAACAGGGGCTGCTCGGAGCGCATCACCTGTTGTTCATCGGCGTAGAAAGTAGTCGCAACGTCCTTGGGGAAAAAATCGAAGTCGGTCTTACCCAGCAGGTCCTCGACTATAGTCGCTCCGAGGGCCTGAGCCGTATGTAGGTTGGCAATCAGGAACCTGCCTTTCCTGTCTTTCACGTACATGAAATCCGGGATGTTGTCGATTAAAGCGCGAAGCATTGTCCGCTCGTTGTCCAGGATGGATTGTTGAGCGGAGAGTCGGCGATCAACCAGAGAGGTGACAACCACAAAGGCCAAAATGCAGGACGTTACGATGATTATGGCGGAACTTGCCAGCGCCGATATGTCCGCAGACCACGAGAGATCAGGCGAGAGATTGACCCGCGTAAAGGTCACGGCGGCCATGCCTGTATAGTGCATCACGGGAATCGCCAGACCCATCACCAATGCAATGGCAAACTTGGCCAAGCCTCCGCGGCCCTGCTTCTGAGAATACGAAATGAGCAGCAGTCCTACCATCGAGATCACGACCGCAAGCAAAACAGATAAAGTCCACAATCCGCGGTGATAACTGTGCATTGCAGCCAGGCGCATGGCCGCCATCCCGGTGTAATGCATGGTCGCAATACCAGCGCCCATGAGGACGCCACCTCCGGCAACGCGGATCGGCGTCATACGATCCCGGCTGACGACAAACAGGGCGATTAGAGAGGCCATGATCGCTGCCAACAAGGACGCGATCACTGTAGGAACGTGATAGACAACCCGCATCGGCAGCCGGAAGGCGAGCATTCCCGTGTAGTGCATCGCCCAAATTCCGCTTCCCATGGCGAATGCGCCCCCCAGCAACCATGCAAAGCGGGCGCGACCTCGATTTGCGTTCACGCGTCCTGCAAGGTCCAGGGCCGCGTAAGACGCAAATATCGCGATGAGCACCGAGAGTGCCACCAATCGATAATCGTAAGTTCCATGTACCGGAGTTAGGTCGTTCATGGCCGGGTTGGTGCAGCCAGTGGTCTGTGCTTGGATGGTCATCGGCTGAAAACTCAGTTACTTTAGATCGCCAAACCTCCGCCAGGCCTAGCAAGTAATGAATCAACGCATTCTGCCGATGAAGTAATAACGCCGGTGTTGGCTATGCCATAGCCGGTTGCAGCCGCTTGCACCTTGGGGTCGAACCGAAATCTGAATGCGTATTCGCCGCTTCCGTGACGGCGAGGATGAAATGTATTAGAAGGAACACCATGGCTGACAAAGTCCTCTTCGTAGATGACGAATCCTTGGTACTGGAAAGCTACCGGCGGATGTTTTACCGGGAGTTTGAGGTGGAGACAGCCCTTGGCGGTGAACAAGGCCTCGGCATCATGCGCGAGCGGGGTCCTTTCTCGGTCGTGATTTCAGATATGCGGATGCCCGGCATGAGCGGGGCACAATTCTTAGCGAAGGTGCGCCAAGCCGCCCCAGACACGGTGAGGATGCTTCTGACCGGTTATACCGAATTGATGCCGGTCGTCGAGGCGGTGAATGAGGGAAACATATTCCGCTTTCTCACCAAGCCGTGCGAGAAAGAAGTTTTGGCAACGGCCATCACCACCGGTGTCGCTCAATACCGCCTGATTACGGCTGAGAAAGAACTCCTCGAAAAGACCCTCATGGGAAGCATCAAGGTATTGTCTGACGTCCTGGGAGCCGCAAGCCCCGAGGCTTTTGGAAGGTCAATGCGCATTGCGCATCTTGTCCGCCACTTGATTAGCAAGTTCGGCGTGCCCTCGCCATGGCGCTTCGATGCCGCAGCCATGCTGTCGCAGTTGGGCTGCGTTACGCTCGATTCCGAAGTCATCCAGGCCGCATACCGGGGAGAGCCTCTCTCCCCGGGAAATCAGGCGCGGTTCGATGGCCATCCTCAAGTTGCCCGAGACCTCCTCGCCAACATTCCTCGGCTTGAGTCTATTGCCTGGATGATCAGTCAACAATTCGCTAAGGAACTCATTGCCAAGGTTCCTGACGCGCCTGCTTCACCTGCGGCAGACATCGTTTTTGGGGCCAACGTCCTTAAACTTGCAATTGCTTTTGACAACCTCAGAATGAAGGGGACGTCAGATGAACAGGCGATGGCGAGCCTTCGCTGCCGACGAACCGAGTTCGACCCGGCGATGGTTGAAGCCTTGGTGGGCGTTAAAACTGAGGGCGCCAAGATGGAACTGAGAAAGGTTCAAACATCCAAGCTTACGAAAGGCATGGTCCTGCAACAGGAGATTAGAACCCGAGCGGGAATGTTGGTC
>JBAPOI010000779.1:0-1779 GCA_049279555.1 Candidatus Sulfotelmatobacter sp. | reverse complement strand
GCTTTATCCATATCTGCCTGCGTCATTTTTTCGAAAGCTTCCGGATGGGCCAGAATCTCCGCGCCAGACTTGCCTTTGAACTGCGGATTTGCCGCCGCCAGCCAATCGCCAATGATTTCCTCCGTCGAGCGGTCCACGCGCATGCCTTGAATGCCCAAGCTTCGCAGCGTCGCCGTTACGTTTGCCGCGCCCACTCGCTTCAGCAGGATGTCCGTCGCCTCGTTGTCGCTCACCGTGATCATCATCAGCAGCAAATCGTGAATCGTTGGCGAAAGCCCCGGAGCCATGTATTGCAGCAAGCCGCTTCCCGGCCGCAGGTCGCTCTGTTTCAGCGTCACGCGCTCGTCCAGAGAAATTTTTCCTTCATCCACCTGCCGAAACACCTGCAGCATGATCGCAACTTTGTAGGTGCTTGCCATCGGATAGGTGTCGTCGGCCGCTACCGACACGGTCGCTCCGGTCTCCACGTTCCGGACGTATACGCCCACTTTTCCCGGAAAGCTCGCCGCCAATTCGTTCAGGCGCTCTTGCAATGTCGGGGCGCTTGCCGCCGCCCCAGCTTTCGCCCGGGCTGCCGCTGGAGCGCACAACGCAAGTGTTGAAAACAATAGGGTTGCGATCATCTTGCGAGTCTGAAGAATCATCGGATCTGTCTCCCTGGGAAGCGCTCAAACACTGCATGTGAAAGGGCCAATCGACAAACTCACGAATCGGCGGCGACCCGAATGGCCAGCTTCGCGGCGCTCTCACTGTCGTCTTGAGAGCATTCCTTGTCAGACAGACTGCGATCGTCGCGCATGCGTTGGAAGATTACGCAACAAATGATGCACTCCGGCGAGTCTTGTCAACGGCGCGTGCAGTCTAGGCGTAGCGCCACAGACTGTCAATTGCAAAATAGAAGGCTGATGGATTGATTTATTCCCTGCAACATTTGTTGCGGATTTCTTCGGGCCGTTTTTGCCGCTGGATGCGCCTGGCCGAGCCGGTCGGCTTTTTTCAGCGTGCCGCTCTTGCAACCTCCTCAAATATCATTCGAATCCCCGCGCCTTCCTATCTCTCTGATAAATAGGTAGTTATAAGTATCCCTTGACAATAGTCGCGGATCTGGTATGATGAGCTGTTGTCTACGCGGGAGGACCACGTAGCACGTAGAAGGACTCGTGCCCGTGCTCCTTAATCTCACTCCCGATTTGCCCACCGCAACCTCCTCCGAAGCAGCGTCCCACTTCCGGACACATTTCGGCCCACACACGAATGCCCTGCAACTCCTTTCGGCTCTATGCTTTACTTCACACTTCTCTGTAGACCCGGGTGTGGGGACATCCCTCGAGGCGGCACGCCAGTCACGGCGCAGTCTCGTTCTCCTCGATCGCTTCAAAGAAACCGCGATGCGTCCTAACTCCTTATGTTTCAATCGAATGGTGCTCCGAGACGCTCAATACGTTCCCGTCAGGATCTTTGAACCACGCCACCTTGGTTCCGCCCGGTGCGTTCCAGATTCCGCGCTCCTTGTCGTCCACAAACGGGTATTTCTCGAACACCACGCCGCGCTTCGTCAGCCAGTCCACGATTGCCACGATATCGCCAACCTCCCAGCCCAGCACCGTGCTCTGCAGCGGCGTAAACGAAGGCATCTTCACGATCCGGATCATGCTTTTGCCCGCTTTCATCACCAGCGCAAACTGGTCCTGGCTCACAAACTCGAATCCCAGTTTCCCTTCGTAAAACGCGCGCGCCTTTTCATAATCCTTCGTAAGCAGAAAACCAATCATGTTCATC
>JBAPOI010000778.1:0-3148 GCA_049279555.1 Candidatus Sulfotelmatobacter sp. | reverse complement strand
GCTAAACTCCTGGCCATGGATCGGGACCCTTCTTTGACCTCCGCAACGCCCGCGGTGACGCCCGATTACGCCAGTCCGGAGCAGATTCTAGGCCGGCCTATCACTACGGCCGCCGATATCTATTCCTTGGGTGCCATTCTTTACCAACTGTTAAGTTGCACGAAGCCGCACCGGCTCGGCTCCGCCACTCCCGCCGAAATTCAAGAAGCCGTCTGCCGAACGGAAATCCCGCGGCCCAGCGCAGCCGTAGATCCTAGGGTTCCTAACGCCGCGCGTCTCAGACGGCGGTTGGCCGGAGACCTCGATAACATCGTGATGATGGCGCTGCGCAAGGAACCCGAGCGGCGCTATTCCTCCGTAGACCAATTTGCCGACGATATCCGCCGCCACTTGGAAGGGCGCGCCGTAAGGGCGCGGCAAAACTCGGTGCTCTATCGCGCGCGAAAGTTCCTTCACAGGAGGCGCTTCGAACTCGCGGGAACGGCCATTGTGGTGGCCAGTCTGGTGGCGGGCATCCTGATGGCTCTCTCGCAAGGGCGGCAGGCCGAAACTGCGCGGCAGGCCGCGGAATCGCAGCGGAAGGTGGCCGAGGTACAGCGGTCTGTGGCAGAGCGGGAGCGGGAGCGGGCTGAAGCCGCGCGGCTTTCCGAAGCCGTGCAGCACCGGATCGCCGACGAACAACGCGACCGGGCCGTACGCGAGAGCGGCCGCGCAGAACAGCGCCTTACCGAACTGCTGGACCTGGCCGACCGCACCTTGTTCGATATTCACGATGTGATTGCCGCAGTCCCCGGAGCGGTCGAGGCGCGCCGGCGAGTGGTAAGCACCACACTAGGCTACCTGCAGGCCTTGGAGAAAACCCACGGCCTGGATGATCGCATGCGACTGTTGTTGAGCTCCGCCTACCTCAAGATCGGCGCGACCCAAGGCGATCCCGTGGGACCAAGCCTGCAAGATTTTGAGGGGGCCCTGCGCAGCTATCGCAAGGCCGAGGCGGTGCTAGCGCCCCTGTATAACCGCCGCCAGGATGATCCCTTCGTCATCTTGCGTTGGCTCGAGATCGAGCGCAGCGTAGCTGAGCTGACCGTCAGAAACGGCCGTCCACTCGAAGGCGCACACGCCTATGCCGCGCTTTTGCCGGCCGCGCATCGGCTGGGACAAATGGGACCATCCAACGTGGAGTGGGCCAAACAGGAGGCCGAGACGCTCCAACGCCTCTCCTGGGCGCTGCACAACTCCTTCGATTTCCCGGGTGCGCTCGCACGGGCGAACCAAGCCATCACCATCTGGTTGGATCTGGTGGACCGGTTTCCGGGGGATCTGGACGTAAAACAGCAACTCGGATCGGCCTACGCGTCGACCGCTGCCGGAATCACCGACGACCCGCCGGCGGCCGCCCAGTATTATGATCGATCCATCCGGATACGCGAGCAAATCCTGCAGGCGCGGCCCGAGGATATGGCGCTGCACCGGGATTTGCTCGTGGTCTATGGCAACTACTCCCGGCTTCTGGATACCGGCTGGACGGACACTCCAGGCCGGCACGCGGAGGCCCGGGCGTACGCTGAAAAGTCCGTGGCATTGGCGCGCGGACTGGCCCAAGCCGATCCGCGTGACATGACTGCGCAGTATGATCTGGGGGTCGCGCTTTCGCGTCTGGGAATGGTACAGCCTGCGGCAGAGGGTCTGTCCGAGTCGCTGGAGGCGTTACGGGAGGCCATTGCCATCATAGAACCTGTGGCTGGCGGGAATCCGAAGTCGGCCAGCATCGCTGTGCAGCTGGCCGTTGCGCAGGATTTTGCCGGACGGCGGCTGCAGAGTTTGGGGCAGATGTCCGCGGCCGCCGAGCAGTACCGGAAGTCTCTGGCCACCGCCGACTCGTGTACCGCCGCACAGTCAGGTTTTCCCAGTTGTGCTCTGCAGGCCTTCACCGATGAAGAGGCGATAGCCCTTCTCGATGCAGATGCCGGCGACCATGGCGCCGCGCGAGCGTTGGCCAATAGCGCACTGGCCCACGCGCAGGCCTTTGCGGACGGCGATCCGAAATCGGAGCGGCGCATCGGTCATCTGGCCAAGGCTTACTTCGTGCTGGCCTCCGTTTCGCGAACTGCGGGCGATATGAAGCAAGCCCGTGAATCCGCCGGCCAGGCGCTGACCCTTTGGCGTACGGTGCACAATGCCAGCGTGCTCGCCGCACATCGCCAGGCGAAGGAGCAGGCGGAGGCCATACAGCGCGAACTTCAGTGAAATCCTAAAAAATCTCTTCTGCTTTCCGCATTACCAGTGTCGGATGCCGACAATGCGTTCCACACCGAAATGTATTGGGAGATTTAAAATGATGACAAGCTTGAAATCAGGGCGGCTCTCCGCCATGTTGTTGCCGGTGATCTACGGGCCGGTGGTCGGCCAGGCGCAAACAGCCGAAGAGCGAATTGACAGCTTGGCAGGCCGAAAACTTTCCAGCGGGACGTCGGCTCACGCCGCCAACCCGTCACTCTCTCCGGCGGCCGAAAGATATGTATCCGGCAGAGCTGATTTGGCCACGGGGAGCGCGCCGGTGGCCGTGGCCGTTGGTGCATTCCAAACCGGCGGCCCGCTGAGCATGGCCGTCGCCGACCTCGGGTCGAATGCAGTTTCCATTCTGCTGGGGAACCCCGATGGCACGTTCCAACCTGCCACCAATTACCCCACCGGACAAGCGACAGTGGTAGATATCGTTACCGCGGATTTCAACGGCGATCACAACCTGGACCTCGCCGTCGTCAGCTATAACAGCGACACAGTGTCCGTGTTTCTAGGCAACGGCGATGGCACCTTCCAACCGCCCTTGGACTACCCGGCCGGCCCGGGTTCCACGGCCCTGGCCGTGGCCGACTTCAATCTTGACGGTCATCCGGATCTGGCCGTGGTCAACCTGGTTGGTTACACCGTTTCCATATTGCTGGGCAACGGCGATGGCACTTTTAGGCCACAGACGATCTATGCCACCGGCAACGACCCCGAAGCGGTAGCCATCGGCGACTTCAACGGTGACGGCATTCCCGATTTGGCGACCGCCAATGGGGGAAGCGATACTATTTCGATCTTGCTCGGGAATGGCGACGGAACTTTCAAGCCACAAGCAGAGTACGTCACCGGGAGTTTTCCC
>JBAPOI010000777.1:0-4614 GCA_049279555.1 Candidatus Sulfotelmatobacter sp. | reverse complement strand
CTTCAGGCTCTGGCGCGTCAGACTCACGCACACCGAAGACGGTGGGCGCAGATTGCCCAATCGCCTCCAGTTCCAGCTTTGCAACTTCAGGTTCGACTTCATGCGAAACCGTGCCCGGGATAAAGCCTTCGCCGAGGGAAGACTCAAGGTCGGCGACAAACTCCTGAAGAACGGCCGGCTTAGCGATGGCCGCGGCGGGCTCGGCCGCGACCGGCTCAGCCGGAACGGGCTGCTGCATCACCGGCTCGGGCAAGTTAGGAGCGGGTAACTCTGCAGCTTCGGCTTGTTGCTGAACGATCTCTTCGACAGCGACCTCTGCAACAGCAGGCTCCTCTGCAACTGGCGCTTCCACTGCCACTGAAAATTCTTCCGTGGCAGGCGGATTTTCTTCGACGGCGAATTCAGAGGCGGGCTCGAATTCTGGTTCGTCAACGACGAAGTTAGACACAGCTTCAACAGCGGCCGCGGCGTCTGCGGCAGGTGATTGCTGCGAAGCCAATTCAATCTCGCTGCGAAGAGACGCCAGTGTGGCTTGATTACTGGTAAGCGTCCGCAGCTTTTCGAAGGCCGCTTCGGCTTGCTCGGGCATTCCGTGCTCGAGATAAAAGCGGATTTCCTCGATGGTTTCGGCAGTCTTCTCGGCGTCTTCGGGTGCGGCCTTGACCTTGCCAGTAACGGCTGCGGGTTTTTGGTCCACAGCATGATGCGCAACTTCGATTTCGGCCGGTTCAGCAGCTGGTACGTCAGCTTCAACGGTGATTGCGTCATCCCATTCGGAGGACAGATCGATTTCTTCGGCAGCGGCTGCGGGTTCGGCGGCGGCTGCGACTTGGGTGACCTGATCGTGATCTTGATCGCCTTCTTGATCGCTGACCACGGCGAATTCGTTCTCTTCCTCGGACTCTTGTGCGGATGGCCACGGAGCGGCTGCGGCTTCGACCGAAATTTCTTCGGGAGCCTCTTCTACAGTCGTTTCCTCAATGTCAATCGCCGGCGAGATAGTAACCGCGTCCGCGGTGTGCACCGCCGAGCGCTCTTCGTAGCGGGTAGCAAGTTCGCCGTAGCGAGTCGCTTCTTCCGGATATTCCGCTTCGGAGTAAATGCTCTGCAGCGTGCGGCAGCAGACCCCGGCTTCGGCGAAACGGGCGGCTCGCGTGTGCAATGCAGCCAGCCGCTGATTCAGGCGCAGGTCCATTGGCGCCAAAGGCAGGGCGACCGTAAGCGGTCCCAAAGCCTTGGCGGGCATGTTGTAAGAGATAAACAGCTCGGCATCGGTCAATGCAGAGCGAACCGCCAAAGCAACAGCATCGGGATAGTGCTGATGAATCGAAGGAGCGGTCGCTTCCAACTCATCCACGATAACGGCTGCTTCTTCGGCTGAAATCAGTTTCTCAGCCGCATCCCCACCCAACTGACTGACCACCTGCCGGTAATTGTTCATGTGCAGGGGATTGCCCGGCTCAACGGTCGCGAGCTTCTGATAGAGATCGCGAGCGCGCGCCAAGTCGCCGGACTGCACCGAGGCATGAGCCAGTAACTCGATGACTTCGCTGAGGTGCGTACTCTCTCCAGCCTTCTGGAAGAGATCGAGAAGCTTCTCGAGCGAAGCTGGATTGTCCCGCACATGCCCGATGATGGTGTGCAGGTTCTTGAGAACTTTATCGGAATCTTCGGCCAGCAGGCGCTCGGCGTGCTGATCATAGACCTGGAGCGCGTTCTCATACTGTCCCGCCTGCATCAGGGCATCGGCGAAATTCGAGATAGCGGCCAGGTCGTTGTGGACCGTCAATAATTTGCTGGCAAGCGTCCCGGCGTCGGAGAGGCGGCCAGTCTTCAGATATGCTTTGAGCAGATCGCGCAGCCCCTCAGGATTCGAATCGAGATCCGGGACTTTTTGCAACGCTTCAGCAGCGGCTTCAGCGTCTCCGTTTTCAAGCAGGTTGCGGCCCTGCATCAGCAGCGCGTAACTATTGCCGGGGTCGAGCGTGAGCATGCGCTGCAGAACTTCTTCGGCGCCGCTCAGCGATCCCTTGGAACGCAAGGTTTCGGCGGCGGAGGAGAAAATCTTCCACGCGTCTTCCTTCTTCCCAAGTCGGACGTAAACTTCGGCCAAGCGGACCCGCATGCTGGTATTTTCCGGATCCATTTCCAGAATTTTCTGGAAGATGCGGACAGCATTGTCGAGTTCGCCCGACTTTAGAAACTCTTCGGCAACCTGCAGGTACTGGGCGCGCGCATCATTGAAGAGTCCCTGCTGGGTGTAGAGCTCGGCCAGCTTCAGCACACTATCTAGCGATGGCTTGAGCTTGCTGATCTTCTTGTACATCGCGATTGCCTTAACCGTGAAACCCTGGTTGGCATAGGCATCGCCTACAGTTTTGAAGCAGTCGGTGGCTTTGTCGGCCTCGCCGAGTCGCGAATAGAGATCGCCGATGGTGTTCGTGACCGTGAGATCTTTGGGGTCAGCTTTAGTAACTTTTTCGTACTCAGAGATGGCGTTCTGTATCTTGCCCTGCTGGACATACTTCTCCGCAGCGCTGAGTACTTTCTGTTTGTTGAACCCGAAACCGAACGCCATAAGATACGAACTCCAGACCCTGGTCTGAAAAAAAACGACTGACAAAAGACAACTTACAAAAAACGCCTGTGAAACCTGATTACGACTCCTGGGAAGTGCTGTCCCGGGTCGAACATCGCAGTGGCCAAACTCCTGTAAAGAGACATGGCCGTTCGGACAAGGGCAATTGTACGGCTGGAGTGGTGGAATCGCATGGTTACCAAGGGTTACCGAAAGGGAGTGTACGTTAGGGTTACTTAGGGAATCAGCCGCAGAGACCGGGGTTTAGCCCTTGTTCATAGTACAAATTCACTATGGGGCAATCCCGGACAACCGCGTAAGCTTCCAATGCGAAATCCCGGAAAGCTGCGCCAAGGACAAACAAATCTATGACATGGATTCGAACCATTCCACTCTCCGAGGCCGATGACAAGCTGCGCCAAGCCATCGAAGCACAGCGCTCACTGTATCCCAAAGAGTACGCCGATCCAGTTCACCCTGACGCGTCCGGAAGCTCATCCATCGTCGGCTCACACACCCTGATTCCGGACGCGCTCTACCATTCGTTCTCTACGTTCGGCGCGCTGATGTCGCCTGATCTGCCCCTGAGCCGCCGCCAGCACGAAATGATTACCACCATGGTCTCGGTGACCAACCGGTGCAAGTATTGAATCGAATCACACGCAGAGTTTCTGCGTAGGGTCACGCTGGATAAGGAGTTCGTCGAGGCGCTCGAAGAGGACTACACCACCGCTCCCATCACTCCGCAGGAGCGCGTGATGCTCGACTACGTAGTGAAGTTAACCAAAGACGCGACCAGGGTTTGGAAGGACGACATCGAAGGCCTGAGAGCCGCCGGCTTCGACGACCGCGGAATCCTACAAATCACGCTGATCGCCTCATGGTTCAACTACATCAATCGTGTGGCGGATGCGCTGGGGGTGGGGCGAGAGTAGTAGTTTGCTCAATGTGGATCTAATTGTCATCGCTTTGTCAAACGAGTCCAGAAGAGTCCAAAGTCTCTTCCCCTAGAGCCAACCTTCTGTTAAAGTCCTCGGCATTTGGGGGACGCCACGTGGAGTAATGCGTCCGTTCATCTAACGAGCCATCAGTTCGCGTGTCCGTGCCCGATTCTGTTCGCGAGGTGCGTTGATGAAACGTAAGAAACTTTTGCTTCTGCTTTCGGCCACCCTCGTGGGAGGCGCCTTAACCATAACCGCAGCGTTCGGACAGGACGCAGCCAGACTCAAAGCCTACACAACTGTAATCAAGCGCGCGCCCGGAGCGCATTTAAAGACGCCAGCCGGCCCTCAACTCCCGCAGTGGACCTACAACGTCACTTCCACTCGAGACGGCAACAACTACACCGGCGTCATGGTTGGCCGGAATGCACTTGCCATAAACTTTGGCGGACTGGGTGAAGTTGCCAAGGTTCCCACTCGGATTGTTCCAATTGTAATTACCACCAATTCGATCGGAACCAGCGTTGGCAGTAACGGCGTTATTGCCACCACGCCGGGCGTCACCGTCCTGGATCCCACTGCGGCGAACACGGCTTGCCTGACCGCGCCCAATGATGTCCCCCTGACCCTGTATCAGCAATCACCGATCATCCAACCCGCCAGCTTTGAGATGGGCGGCACGAACATCGGCAACACGCAATACGTGGACGCGTTCCAGCGGGCGAATTTCTGGGCATTCACCAAGGAAACAAACTACCATGTGCTGCTCAGCCCGGTTACCACTACCAGCCCTGTTCTGGTCAATGTGCCGCAGGCCGACGGCTTGGCTTTGGCTACCAGTTCCCTTGGCCCGCCGGACTTCTGCGCTCCGCTGGGGATTGTCGACATCGGTTGGTTCGACAATTTAGTGGTGAACACGATTATCCCGTCACTGTCTTCGCAAGGAGTGAACCCCGGGACATTCCCGATTTTCCTGCTCGCGAACGTCGTACTCGCGTACCCCGTCACCGATATTTTTAGCTGTTGTGTCTTGGGATATCACAGCTTCGAGGGCGCCAACCAAACCTATGGGGTGATGGATTTCGACACGACCAG
>JBAPOI010000776.1:0-1965 GCA_049279555.1 Candidatus Sulfotelmatobacter sp. | reverse complement strand
CCATATGACCTTCGGATATCGCTTCACAGCCGGTCCGTCGAAATATCGATATCCATTCGGAAAGCTAAATCTCGATCGAAGCGTAAAACTGGTTTGGGCGGGTATTGAACTAATATGCACTCAGGTGGACGAATAAACCTACATTATTGACATCCACTGGATCCCTTGGAGGCACCGCATGTTAAGGTGGGAGAAGTGGCTCGGATCAGTTTAATGAATGCGCAGATCTTCATCGGTTCCATTGTGCTTTTCGCCGCACTTGGAGATGCGACGTCTGCAATAGGATTATGGCGACCGGGAATGATGGCCCTAGATAACGCCGGTTTTGCGTCAGAGGAACAAGTAGCTGCCTCCGTCGGAAATGTCTCAACTGAAGTCGTGTGTCCCAGCCGAAAATTTGTAGATGATACAAAGCGCGGTGCCCGCCTCGCTCTTGAGAAGTTTGGCACGGGTTGGCGTGATCCTGGCGTCCTCTCCACCCTTCTGCACGACGCGTTGATCCAAATTTGGAATCAATGCGACACGGCTATGGGGACGTTCGGCAACAGTGTTGGCTTCGTCGAGATCTATGGTCCTGAGAGCGGGGGCAGCGGTCAAAGGCTCGTCGTAACGGCGCAGAGTTTTATCGACATTGTTCAGAAATGGAGCTCTGTAACGGATGTTGTCACACAACAGGAACAAGCGGCCGTTTCATCAAGACAACAGGCTGAAACCGAACGTGTACAGGCCGAGGCGGCCGCTCAGGCACAACGAGATCGCGAACTTGCCGACGAGCAGGCAGCTCAACAGAAACGCGATAGTGATCTGGCATCGCAGCAGTTCTGGCGCCGTGCATGGGACTGGACTAAGGGACTCGCCGCTCTGGCGCTATTTTCTGTATGGCTATTTAAACGACGACCGGCCCCCATGCAAAATTAATCTAGATCTATTCTGAAACCGACGGTCCACAGATGAAAGCACTTAGAGCACAAGCCACAAGAGTACCGCCGCGAATGCTAGCGCAAGCAGGGAGTAACCTGCGGCTTTTAGTTTCACATCATCAATATTGTGCTTCGAATTTCTGACCCACCTCGGTCCTTCCATGCCACCTTTAACTGCTCCAGCTATCACACACCCACAAATCCAAGCGGTAGTGACCATTGAAGAGGGTGAGATTAGGTCATTAACAATCACGCGAGACACAATCCCAGCAATTGCGCCAGCACACGAGCCGGCAAATACGCCTACGAGCATACCGAATCGTTGGCATGCCAAATCGTACCTTCGCCTGATTCCGGTCTCGCGCGCCCGCTCTGCTAGGCTGTCGATCAATAGCGCCGCGGCAGGTGAAGCATGACGCGCCTTGCCCAGCGCCTGGAACCACGGGCTCTCGAGCGCATCGCTTGTGGCGGCCTTTGCGGCACGTTCCCGAAGACGAGATAGAGCCAAACTAGCGGGCACGGAAGCAGCGAGCAGGGTAACCAAGTGATCGTCATTGAGTTCTCTGGGCGCTACATCACCCTTAGTCTGCTCCCTAATCTTCTCGCGTAATTTATTATACTCGGCGATGCTTTCTGCCTGTGCTTTCCATATGGTTGCGAGGTCGCGCTGCGCTGGCAGTTGAGCGGCAATCTGCAAAACACGGTTGCGATGGAGAGCGAGAATTGCGGATGCGGGAGCTGGGTCGTTTTGCGAAACATCCGCTAGATCCTTGAGCCGGGCTGCGGTTAACACCATTCCTCTAAATGATGGAGTTCGATCAGCATCAAGCGCCTGGAGCACGGCGAACAGCTGGCTATCCAGATTGGTTATTTCCGTGCTATCGGCAATGCGTTGAAGCTCGGCCGAGACGTCCTTCTCGCCAAGATCGTGTAACAACCAATGCCGTAGCTTGTCGTAGCTGTCCCGCCGCCTCCAAAAATCCGTGGCTTCATCCCACCTCCTGGAAAAAGCCTCAGCGAGCTCTGATTTTGTGCGGTACTCCTC
>JBAPOI010000775.1:0-2153 GCA_049279555.1 Candidatus Sulfotelmatobacter sp. | reverse complement strand
GAGACTCCATGTTGGATTGAGCCTATTTCGATAGCCGCGACTCTTCGATCAAAGAGAACGAATGAAACTGACACGAACTTTCCATCGCAATTAACGGATAGAGTTCCAGGTGAGAACAACCCGCGGCGCCGGAGCGGGTCGTAACTGTAGAACGGTTGACTGTTGGGTTAGGAGCCTCGACAATTTGATTTGGGGCCTTGGTTAACTAGAGGCCTTGCCGTCAAATTAATCCACAACGTTGTTTCCAGAACGGGTTGGACTGTGTTGTAACTGGGGGCGGGAAAGCCGCCTGTTTCCTCGCAAGCCTCTGACTTTCAGGGTCGGTTATGCCTCTATTTGTTACGAACGATAGCGACCATCCAGTGACGCGCGTTCCCCATGAGACGGATTTCAATTTTTGGCTAAGAGCCTAGGGACAAAACCGGTATTGATTTGAAAGCTGGAATTGGAGCAGCATGATGTCCTTTTGTGTTTGCCCGTTGGGCGCTAGCACGGAGGACTCATGCCATGGCAAGCAAGCTATTGCCGGATGAACTATGGAACGAGATCGAGCCATTGTTTCCCCAGTACGAGCCATCGCCCGAAGGCGGTTGCCCACCCAAGGAGGCGCGCCGGGTGCTGACGGTAATTCTGTTTGTGTTGAAGACGGGCATCGGTTGGAAAGACTTGCCCACCGAAGCCTTCGGCTGTTCTTACAAAACGTGCCTGCGGCGGATCCAGGAGTGGTCGCGGTTGGGCCTGTGGCAACGGATGCACGAATTGTTGCTGGCCAAACTGCGCAGCGCCGATCTGCTCGATTGGTCAAGGGTCCTCGTCGATTGCAGCTTGGTGAAGGCCCCGCTGGGAGGGCCAAAACCGGGCCGAATCCGACGGATCGCGGCCGCTCGGGCGGTAAGCACTGCTTGTTGACCGACGCGGAAGGCGTGCCGCTCGTGGTCCAAACCGCGGCGGCCAACGAGCATGACTCCACGACATTGTTGCCGCTGGTGATCGACATTCCCAGCGTCGCCGGTCGAGTCGGCCGCCCGAAGCGCAAGCCCGACTCGCTGGTGGCTGACAAAGCGTTCGACAGCGACGACTTGCGAACCTTGCTCCGTTGGCTCGGCATTGAACCATTCATTCCACGGCGCGGGGACGACCAGTCCGGTTTAGGGAAGATTCGTTGGCTCATTGAACGGACCATTAGTTGGTTCCATCAATTCCGGAGATTACGCATCCGCTGGGAACGGCATCCCCAAATGCATCAAGTTTTTCTCAGCCTTGCGGCGACTGTCATTTGTTATCGAATTTGGATCAACGCGATTTAGTTTTGTCCCCAGGGTCTTAAGATGTTCGCCCTCTGAAAGGACGTTGATCTGTTCGGGAACGTCTCGTCTTACCCACGGAAAGTGGAGTTATTCTATTGCATCGGAGTCGCATTAGCACACTCCTTTCCGCCAGTGTCCAGGTCGCCGAAGTATGGTACAGGAATGCTTACTCCGCAACCGCCGTATCTTCCAATGAAACCTCCCCGGGAATCTACGTCTGCGGACCCCCAACGTTTGATTCGGGCGCTGCGGCTATGCCTCGACAGAGGCGGCCGGAGCGTCAAAGCGAGCCTGGTAATAGCCAATGTTATCTAGTTATCTATCTCGCGCTCCAGTCACTGGCGATCGGCGATATCCAGTAGGACAATCTACAGCCTTCCACTTTCAATCGAACCGACCTGGCCCGCGCCGCCGCTCCATCTGCCGGCCGAGAAACTCGGCTTTAGCACTGGTACCGACCGGCTCTCGTCGCTTCGGTCCGACACACCGATGCACACCTGAGTCGGGTGGTTTTGGACGCTCGCTGGCAGCACCAAAGGGAATTGCCGCGCAAACGGTGTTCTTGCTCACATTGAAAGCTAGCGGCAATCATAGGAATCGATTTACCGCAAAAACGTGATTGTACTTCGTCGGGGGCCAGGACTTCATAGAGCGGCCGCGGCCCGTCGAGCAGCACTTAAGTGGAAATCGGATATGTCCAACCATAGGTACGCAGGAACGGCGACTACCTAGGAGATTACGATCGTGACTGATTGAGTGAGTATCCAGTTCCGAGTAGAAAGGATGGCCTGTTTTAATCATGAACGATAAGCAGGTCGTGCGGTGATGGCCGCCCCAGTGCTATAC
>JBAPOI010000774.1:0-1688 GCA_049279555.1 Candidatus Sulfotelmatobacter sp. | reverse complement strand
GTCTTGCCTTCATGTTCAAAAAGCTTCCGCCGCGCGCCCTTGCAGCGCTCAATTTCTTCATTCGTGAATCGACCGCATTTCGATAGCAGAATGAAAACCTGACACGGGCTCTTTTCGAGAGCCTGCGCAACCCTCGAAAGGTTTCTCACGTCGTTCTCTGAAATCTCGCCGCCGGCATCCTTGCACTCGGCTATGGCCATTTCGAGGGGTTTGTCCGCATGAGGGAAGCTCGATACGAGCACCACAAGATCGGTCTCGCAGTTTTCTATCGGAGCGGAATCAGGCCCAAAGTCGATGCCCGGCGCATAGGCGAGGAGTCGCCCGTGGAGCATGGTGTCCAGTTGCTGCAGCGTGACGGCGACCGGTATCCCTCCGCGTTGGTTGTCCTCCCGGCCGAAAAGACCCGAACGCCGATAGGCCCAGTTTCTGTCCCGAAGCTGCGGCAGCACGTTAAATTCGAAGCCGCAGTAGGCGCATTGCGTCGTAGACTTGGCGTCGTCTAGCGGAACCCAGAAGTCGAGTTGGCATGTCGGGCACTTAAGAGTAAGCCCCGCCCGGAATACCCCTTTCTTAAGCAAATAGAGAAAGGCATCCTCCGGCTTGAGATCTTTTTTGTCTCTGGGCTCTATATAAAGAGACTTGTATGCGTCGAAGCGCGGTGAGTGGGTGATCGGATCATTGTTGCCGATCATTGTCACAGCCTCTGTCCGCTCGAAACTGTTGGCTGGTGGGTATTTCTTGATGAGGGATCGGACCCCAGCAATCTTGAAGACTCTGCATCCCTGTAGTCCGCCCATCTGATCAATCAGCCGTGCGCTGACCAAGCCAGCGGGGCTGGGCTGGGCCTTCATGCCGAACGTCTCGAATATCTTGGATAGAACTTTTGTAAAGGGCAGGGCCCGGAGTGTTAGCTGATCGCTGGTAACGTTCTGGATGATGCCGAGGCTCCCCCGCTCGGCGCGTGCCTTGTTGTATATGAAATACGCATTGCGGCCGTAGTACTCGTTAAGCTGCGGGATAAACGGTGGCGTCAGCATCGCCTTTCCGATATTGGCCGCTGACACTGACACGACCATCATTTGCGAATGCAATTCGACATCGGCGTAGAACGGTTTCTCGGGGAGCTGAAACGTTACTGATGTACCGAGGGCGTCTTCGGTGGATGCGCCGAGGACGGATTTGCCTTTGAAGCCCATGACGGGCGGATTGAGATTCAGACCGTTGAAGATGCCGACGTCAAAGGTACAGACGGAGAGTTCGGCCCCGAAAATTCTTATGTCCCGCGAAAGATCCCTGTCTTTCTGCCACACACTAACCTCGCTGGGTGAGGGGCTGCGTTTGGGTCGGTCATGCAACAGGGTGGAGTAGGCTTCAACGAGAGGCCGAAGGCGCGCGGCGCTAGTTGGATCGTAGAAGAGTAGCTCGATATCACAGGCGCGCAGATTCCAGAAGTTTACGAGATCGGTGAAGTCCAGCGCATCGCCATAATAAAAACCCGGCTCGTTCCAATTTGAAAAACCAAACGGGGCGGCTTCGAGTTCTACGGTAGTCAGATAGTTCGGCGTGAGCTTTCGGAACAAGTCCACGGGAAGCGGGTGCTCGGCGGCCAAGGGTGTGGCCTCTGCGGCAAAAGCTTTTTGAAAAATGCGCTTGTAATCCCGCCCGGTTACGGCTTCTTGTGGGTAACC
>JBAPOI010000773.1:0-2971 GCA_049279555.1 Candidatus Sulfotelmatobacter sp. | reverse complement strand
ATGAGCTAACGAAGTGACGGACAGATCAGCCCACGGATGATGGGACATATACCATGTTTGAGGAACAATTTATTAAGGGCTTGTTAAATTTACGAAATACGAACCGAACGAAGGCGATCCCGTGGAGTTTGCACCTATACCGCGACGGCATATGCGGCTCGGGTGACGATAAAGGACTGCGGCAGCCCAAACAGAGCATCTTAACGCACATTGTAAATCCCATCTCGTTTGCATTGGGGCTGTCCGGGTTTTGGAAAATGGATAACTTCTTGTCTCAGCAAGCTCGATGCGGATACCTTTAGCAGCCAAAAAACGGAGCGATGTTCTTGGACCCTGTGGCGTTTGCCGAAAGCCGCTCCCGGTCAAAACAGGTTCAAAACTTAACTTTGTCCGCAAGATCGTCATTTGGACGGGGGCAGGCGTTCGGGAAATGGCAACGTCACGAATGTATCAGCCGAAATTTGCGGGACAGGCTGTCTCGCATCCATCAGCGTCCCGGTGGAGAACCGAAGCTGGGTCAGCGCCTGCGCATAATCCAACTGACCCTGGATTTGAGAATTCAGGGCGGTGGTTAATCGGTCTTCGATGGTCAGAATCTCCACTATCGAGCCGAACCCAAGCGCATACTTCTGCCGGGCGCCGGCGAGCGAGGTCTGAAACTCGCGGACCGCAGCCATCGACTGTTCCACTCGAAGACCGGCGGACCGCACTCCTTCAACAGCAACGCCAATACTCTGCCCGATGTTCCTCGCGACGGTCTCCGCATTTAGTTCCGCCTGCTTCAACGCTCCCTTGGCTTGCATGACTCCACCTATAGCAGCTCGATTTCGAAAGGGAAAACTCAAGGTGATGCTACCCGACACATTCGGGCCGATCCCCTGAGAAAACGGAACAGAAAAGAGTTGCGCGACATTCGTACCTGTTTGAGCCTGAGAATATCCGCCGGCCAGGCCCAGATCCAGTTGCGGGAGCAACCTATTCTGAGCCCCGACCACCAACACGCTCTGCTCGCGAGTTCGCCGATTAGCGGCGAGGAAGTCGGCCCGGCGTTGCAACGCCTCATTCAGATAATCAACTAGCGCCGTGGCATTGTCAGAAGGTAGCGTCTGGATCGAACTGTTGGGAAATTCATCGGACAGCGCCGGCATCTCTCTCAACATTTCCTTGGCCGGTAGCCCCATATCGGACGCCAACTGCAGCCCCGCGTCTATCACGACCGATTGCGCAGCCACCCGTTGAGACGAGAGCTGCGCCAGATTGGCAGTCACTTCGTGAAGATCGTTACGCGGTACACGGTCGGCATCCACCAACGCTCGAGTATTGTCTACGTATGTCTTTCCCCGTTCTTCTGCCTCAATCGCCACTTCGAGAAACCGTCTTGCCGCTAGCAGCCTCCAGTACGAAACCACCGTGTTGAGAGTGAGCTGCGCAATTTCCTGATCCAAGTCCAGCGAAGCGGCAGTAACTTCCTCCTTAGCGGCGTCCTCCTGGGCCGCCACAGCGCCGTGACCCCTCCCACGCAATAAGGGAAGAGTTAACGTCAACCCGCCCACTGAAGTATTCAATCCGCCGGGACCAAGAAAACCGGAGATTTCGCGAGTTGCCTGATATGTCGGAGCGATCGAAATACCGTTACGAAAGAGTTCGCTGTAGTCGGCGGAATACGTCGTCTGTGTGAACTTGTCAGATACGGCACTCACGCCGCCGGCGCTGTTGAGTTGCGTGCCTTCCGCGACCGCAGAGAGGCTCTGTGCCAAACCGGTCTGAAAAATGCCATCGAAAGCGCTCGAAGTCACCAGACGTGTGCCGCGCACGATTTGCACTTGCACTTGTTGGCTTTGCAGCGCCGGGTGGTGGAGCAGGGTATATCTCACAGCCTCGATAACGGCTAATCCGGGACCAACATTATCGGACACCTCTTGACATTCCAGGCCAACTGCCGATACCAGGAACATCAGAAATAACAAGAAGGTCAGGCGCACGATGCAGTCATGTCTCCTACTCGAAACGGCACTCAACGTTGATCCAATCACTGTAATCATATGATGTCGCATTCCGGTGTCACCTCACGCCGCTGTAGACTCGCTTCTCTGATGGCCGCGTGCCGCCCCACTGCCCATGAGTCAGCGCTAAGAACGTTATGTACTTTTGCAGACGCTTACTCCTATACTTTGCCGGAGCAACGGTGTTGCAAAAACGCGCGTGAGCGAGAACATATCGAAGCAATCGCAATAAGACAAGCGTAGGGTAGACACTTCTGGTCATCCGACAAAGCGCCGCTGCAGTGATAAGTCTCTGCCGAATCGGTATACCTTAGCGATGCCAGGGTCTATTTAACAGCAAGTATCATGGCGACTTCGCAAGAGATTCGACACCTGGACACAGGGTACGACCTATATGCGGACTATCATCGGCTTCGCCAAACGGAACCTGTCCGTTGGGATCCGGAACTGCGCAGCTGGTATCTGACGCGTTATTCGGATGTTAGCGCTTTGCTTCGCGACAGGAGACTGTCATCGCAACGGCCGGCCCCGGTACGGACGGGTCTGTCGGCTGAAATTCAGAACGCCATCTACTGGCTGGATCGGTGCCTCCAATTGTGGATGATCTTCAAGGAGCCGCCGGATCATTCGAGGTTGCGAAATGTTTGCAATAGAAGCTTCGCAGCCGGGATTGTTCATGCTCTTGAGCCCCGCATTAAGTCGTTCATCGACGACCTGATTGAGAGCTTCCCCGACAGGGGAGTTGTCGACTTCGTAGAGTCGTTTGCCTACCCTCTTCCCTCAATGACGATTGGAGAGATGATTGGCGTGCGGCCGACTGATGTCCCGATGCTTGCGGCGTGGTCCGCAGACATCGTTGAGGCATTTGGTACGGGTCGGCCAACTGTCCGCGCCGCCCGTAGCTATCGAAGAATCAGTGAATACTTCGACGAAATGACGAAAAAAGACACTGCGCTCACACATCTGAT
>JBAPOI010000772.1:0-2350 GCA_049279555.1 Candidatus Sulfotelmatobacter sp. | reverse complement strand
ACCGGACTCGAATGCGGCCAGCCATGGCGACCGTTCAGGGCCAGGAGCGATATTCTGCACTGCGGCAAAGTCGGGCAGACTCCAGTAGCAATTCTGCAATGCGGCGCGTTCGATCCGCATGTACGGTTACACTGCGGAATTACGCGCGGTCGGCTTACAGACGGTTTGAGCGGCATTGATTGGCCCCGGTTGTTCCCGGGGCTTTTTTTGATTGTCTGGCCGATATGCTAGGTCCGGCCCGCGCTTGCCCAGCGCACGTTTCGTGACGGCGGATTGTTACCCACTGTGGCTCTAGGGAGACAGCTTGGGGAGGCCTTTCGCGCTACAAATTCTCCCATGCAACTCTAATTGGCGGTGGGGCATCATGAACAAAATTCTGATTGGGATTGCTGCAGCCGTCGCGCTGATTGGGACGCCGGCGCTCGCGGCCGATATGCCGCTCAAGGCGCCCGCGCCCGTAGTGGCTGCACCATACGATTGGACCGGCTGGTATGGCGGCGTCCATGCCGGGGCCGGTTGGCTGACATCGGGCTTTGTCGAGGAAGGAGAAGTGGATTCTGGCGTCGGCTGGCTCGGCGGAGTTCAGGTCGGAGGGAACTGGCAGTGGAGACAGTGGGTCATCGGCGTCGAGGGCGAATTTTGGGGATCCACTCTGTATGACCGCTCTTTTCATGGGGATGTGGGGGAGAGCGATAATCACACCGTGCGCAATCGCTGGGACGCGGCAGTCTCGGTGCGTTCGGGTATCGCTTTCGACCGAACCTTGATCTACGGCAAGTTGGGCGTTGTCTGGGGCAAATTTAACTACACGCAGACCGATGTATTTAGCAGCGGCTCCGATTTCGAAAGCGCCAACGCGATTTCCACCGGTGTCCTGCTTGGCGTGGGCTTCGAGTACGCGCTCACCGACCATTGGACCACGAAGCTTGAATACAACTACATCGACTACGGCACCGTGATTGCTAATTTCACCGAGGTCGATTGCGCTCCTTGCACTTCGAACCCCTTCAGCGCATCGGAGAAGAACGTCAAACAACTAATCAAGCTCGGCATGAACTATAAATTCTGAGGCCAGTAAAGCAGATATTGGGCTGCTTGCGGGCCTGCAAAGGTCGCCAAACCCCGGGGCAATGTTCCGAGTTTTCGCTGGCCTGGAGTCGTCTTCTGACACATTTAATGCCGTTGCACTCTGTCTGTTTCCGGGGCGCGCGTTCCGCGATGCTATTGACGTGAGTGATGTCGCGTATGGGTAATGCGACGCCCGAGGTGATCGGATAAACCTTTTGCAATGCGGCATTTGATGGTGGTGAAGTGTCGCTAAGGGTCATAAACCGCCGCGCCGATCATTGGCTGCGGTGACCGGTCTTCACCCAATACCTGCCGCGCCTAGCCGTGTCTGGGGCGGCGGTTAAGGGCCGATTTTGTTGCAGAAGTCGTTTGAGTATTCCGGCGAACAGTGATTCGGTCGCGCTGATGCTGACATTGGCGGGAGCGGACGATGATGGGGCGGCTGAACCGGGACCAAGGACAGTTTCTCTATTGCTTCAATCTTGAGGAGGTCGTCCCGGAAGACCATTCGGTGCGGGCGATCGCCGGCGTCCTTGACCTGTCGTGGGTTTATGCCGAGTTGGCACCTTACTACTCTCGGTTCGGTCGGCCATCGATTGATCCGGCGCTGATGATCCGGATGCTCATTGTCGGCTATGTCTTCGGCATTCGATCGGAGCGGGCGTTGTGCCGGGATGTTCGGGTCAACTTGGCCTATCGATGGTTCTGTGGCCTAAACCTTGAGGACAACATCCCGGATCACTCGGCGTTCTCACGCGCCCGCAACGAACGTTTCCGCGACGGCGACGTCTTTAGGCGCGTGTTCGAGCGCGTCGTCTCGGCCTGTATGGCGGCCGGCCTCGTCGGCGGCGAAGGTTTTGCCGTGGATGCGAGCCTGATCGAGGCCGACGCCAATAAGAGCCGCTCGGTTGCGGGCGCGGAATGGAACGCAAGGAACATTGATCCGCAAGCAGCCAGCCGCGCCGCCAAGGACTATCTGGCAACACTCGAGGATGCAGCCTACGGCGCGGCCAGTTCCGTGATCCCGAAGTTCGTCTCCCGGTCGGACCCCGCGGCACAATGGACTGGCGCGATGAAGACGGCGGCGTTCTTCGCCTATGCCGACAACTATCTCATCGATGTCAAGTTCGGGATCATTATGGATGTCGAAGCTTCGCGCGCCATCCGGCAGGCCGAGGTCGGCGCATCTCGGACCATGATTGAGCGTACCGAAGCGACCTTCGGGATCAAGCCGCAATGGCTTGCTGCTGACACTGCATACGGGTCGGCGGCCAATCTCGAC
>JBAPOI010000771.1:0-8056 GCA_049279555.1 Candidatus Sulfotelmatobacter sp. | reverse complement strand
CGCAGTTGCAGGGATTTTTTAATATTCCGGTGGATCATCTGTTCGCTTCGCCGGTGCTGGTGGATCACTTCAAGAGGCTAAGCCTGCCGAATCTGACGGTGGTTTCGCCGGACGCGGGCGGCGTGGAGCGGGCGCGGTTCTTCGCCAAGAAGGTGGATGCGGCGCTGGCGATCGTCGACAAACGGCGGGTGGAAATGAATGTCGCCGAAGTAATGCATGTGATTGGCGATGTGAAAGGGCGGACCTGTTTGATCATCGACGACTTGATCGATACGGCGGGAACGCTGGTGAAAACTGCAGCAGCATTGATGGAGAGTGGAGCGACTGAGGTGTATGCCTGCGCTTCCCATGCGGTGCTGTCCGGTCCGGCGGTAACGAATATTGCAAAGTCGGTAATTCGCGAGGTGGTGGTGACAAATACCATCCCGCTGACTGAGGCGGCAAAGCAGGAGCCGAAGATCAGGGTGCTATCGATTGCGGGATTGATTGGCCGCGCAATTCAGGCCAATCACGAAGAGACTTCGGTGAGCAAGTTATTTGTTTAGATGGCGATCAGAATTTGGATGTTCCAGATGCGGTGAGATCCTTCGGCGACGATAAAGCTGTCGCCTCAGGATGACAATGATCGATAGCGATATTTTTAGAAGGAATCGAAATTATGGCGACTACGATTGAGCAAAACATTTTGGAAGCGGAACCGCGGGAATCGGGCACCAAGAACCAGGCGCGGCGAGTGCGGCGCGAAGGCAAGATTCCGGGCGTGGTTTATGGCGCGGGGAAAGATGCGCTTCCGGTGAGCGTAGACCCGCGGCACGTGCTCCGCATTCTGCGGTCGGACAGCGGTCACAATACGATTTTCGATCTGGCGCTGAATGGTGGCGAACGCACTAAGGCAATGATCGTGGACTGGCAATATGAACCCATCAAGGGCCACTTGCTGCACATTGACTTGAAGCGGATCGCGATGGACAAGGTGCTGCGCGTCAGCGTTCCGGTCATGCTGCAAGGTGTGCCGGCGGGTGTAAAAACAGAGGGCGGAATTCTCGAGCAGATGTTGCGGGAAGTGGAAATCGAGTGCTTGCCGGGAGACATTCCAAGCCACATCGATGTCGATGTCAGCGAACTCACCTTCGGCAAGGTGCTGCGCGTTTCGGATTTGCCGCACAACGAGAAGCTGAAATTCCTTTCTGAGGCAAACCAGCCAGTAGCCCACGTGACATCCGTGAAAGAAGAAGTTGTTGCGACGCCTGAAGCGGCGGCGGCAGAAGCGGGAGCGGCTCCGGCTGAGCCTGAGGTCATCAAGAAGGGTAAGACAGAGACCGAGGAAGAGGGCGAGGCTCCTGCGGAGAAGGGCGAGAAGAAAGCCGAGAAGAAGGAGAAAAAATAACTCTGTGGTGAGAAAAGCCGAGCTGCGCTCGGCTGGACAGCCGAGGCCGGCTGTCCCCACATCGACCAGGATGGCGGCGTGAAACTGATCGTTGGTTTGGGCAATCCTGGTGAAGAGTACAGGCTCACACCGCATAACTTGGGATTTCTTGCGGTGGATCAGATCGCTAGCGACTTGGGGGTTGAGGTTCGAAACCGGCAGTGCCGGGCACTAACGGCGAGAGTGGTGATCGGCGGCGAGACGGTTTTGCTGGCCAAGCCTGAGACCTATATGAACCTGAGTGGCATGTCGGTGCGGGAGCTGGTGGCGGAGTACGAAGCGAAACCGGAGTCAGACCTTATCGTCATTCAGGACGAACTGGATTTTCCGCTGGGCACGTTGCGGATTCACACGCGGCGAAGTTCGGCGGGGCATAACGGGATCGAGTCGATCATCGGGGCGCTGGGCACGCAGGATTTTTTGCGCATCCGGATTGGCGTGGCTCCGGAGCACAAGGTGGAAGACGGGCAACGGTACTTGCTGGCGCCGCTGCGCAAAGCAGAACTAGCGGTTGTGGATGGCGTGCTCGACACCGCCGAAGAAGCTGTGAAAGTAATTTTGACGGAAGGTCCGGCGGCGGCGATGAACCGGTTCAATCGGAAAGAAGCGGACGAGAAGAATTAGCCACGGATCGACACGGATTCTCACGGATCAAAATCTCTGAGAACCTTTATGGTTTATCCGTGGTGATCCGTGAAGATTGGTGGCAAAGATTTGGAGAGAGCAAATGAATCGTACTTATGAGCTGATGTTTATCGTCCGGCCCGATATGGTGGACGAAGATCTCGACAAGCTGATCGCGAACCTCGAGTCGACGGTGACCGGCGCCGCAGGCACGGTGAAGAATGTGGATCGCATGGGCAAACGGCGGCTGGCGTACACGGTACGCAAGTTCCGCGAAGGCGTCTATATTCTGATGACGATCGAAGGCACGGGTACGGTGATCCATGAACTGGAGCGCCGGCTGCGGGTCACGGAGCAGGTGATTAAATTCCTCACCGTGCGCATCGACGAAGAGCAGAAGCGGCTGGAAAAGATCAAGAAGCTGCGTGACGCGAAGAAGAAAGTGAGCGCGCAGCCTGCGCCGGTGGTGGAAGAAGCGCCTGCGGTAGAACCTCCGGCAGCGGAGACTCCGGCAACAGCCTAGATACGAAGTTTCAAGGTTTCGAAAGTTTCCACGTTTCAATGATGGCCGGATGTCTATTTTGAAACGATGAAACTCTGGAACCTTGAAACCTGATTTCAGATAGGAGACTTATGACTGACGAGACAAAAGCAGCATCGCCGGTAAGTGAGCGGCCATCGCGGCCGTCCGGCGACGGACCGCGTTCCGGAGGAGACCGTCCACGATTCGGAAGCGGTGGAGGCGGAGGACGATCGGGGCCCGGCGGTCCACCGCGCGAAGGCGGACGCAAGTTTTTCCGGCGCAAGAAGGTTTGCAAGTTCTGCACCGAGAAGATCGCCGACATCAACTATAAAGACTACCGGCTACTGGGGCAGTTCGTGGCGGAGAGCGGCAAGATCGTGCCCCGGCGTTTGACCGGAGTATGCTCGCCACACCAGCATCGGCTGGCTTCGGCCATCAAGCAAGCGCGCAACATCGCGCTGCTGCCGTTTGCAGGAAGAGCATCGTAAAAAATAAGCTTCTAGCTTCTAGCTCCTAGCCAAGTCAAGCCGGAGTCGAGATTCGCTAGAAGCCAGCAGCTAGAAGCTAGGAGCCATCATGGAAGTTATTCTGAAAGAAGATGTGAGCAAGCTGGGATCGCGCGGCGACGTGGTGAAGGTCGCCGAAGGATATGGGCGAAATTTTCTTTTGCCGCGAAAGCTGGCCATCGAAGCTACGACCGGCAATAAGGCTGTTATCGCGCAAATGAAGGCGGCTTCGGTACGGCGATCAGCTAAGGAGAAATCGCAGGCGGAGGAACTGGCGAAGCAGTTTGACGGCCTCTCGGCGACTTTCCAGCGGCGCTCGGGCGAACACGATCAGCTGTTCGGATCGGTTACATCGGGCGACATTGCCGATGCCATCGTGAAAAAAGGCATCAGCCTGGACCGTCGCCAGATCCAGTTGCACGAACCGCTGAAGACGCTCGGGGAATACACCGTACCGGTAAAGCTGCATAAGGACGTGACCGCGCATCTGAAAGTGGTGATTGAGAAGGAAGCAGTAGCCGAGTAAGGGCAGCGTTTCGCCTCGGCTACTTGTACTTGTGTTGATTTTTATTTTGTCGCCGAAAAGGTATTTTGTTTTTCTAATGGGGCGGCGTTCTGCCGCTCCGCTAGTCCCTGCCAGCACTCACCTAGTACTTCTTAGACCTACCTCACTGCTTCGCTAATTGTTCGTCGCTACTACTCACCCTTGGCGCAAATTCAGGTTCATCGCTAGTTCTGCCGATGGATATTAGGTCAGATTGGAAGCCCGCAATACTGGATCACATTCGTAGTTTGCTGCCGCTGGACGAGAAAGCCTCAATGCTCTCTGAAGTCTCAGGTGGTTCGAGGAAGGAAAACAACTTGATTCTGCAATTCGGAGGGAATGCAGTGAGGGTCTTGGTCACGGGCGGCGCAGGATTCATCGGCTCGCACCTGGTGGACCGTTTCTTGCGCGAGGGCTTCCAGGTGCGGATCCTCGACAGCCTCGATCCCAGGATTCATCCCCTCTGCAGGTCAACGCGGTCAGCTCCGCGCTTTTGTTCGAACTCATCATTGGGCACCGCCTGCCGGTTGCAAAAGTCATCGTCGCCTCTTCGCAAGCCGTATATGGCGAGGGGCAGTACCGCTGCATGAATCACGGGCACGTTCAACCGCCGCCGCGATCTTCCCGGCAACTGCAGCAGGGAGGGTGGGATGTCACGTGCACCGAGTGCGACGAATCGGTTCAACCGCTGCCGCTGGAGGAGCACCGCAACAATCCCTTCAGCCAGTACGCGGTCTCGAAACTGGCCCAGGAAAAAACTGCTTTGGGGCTCGGTTGGCTCAACGGCATCCCCACGGTGGCGCTGCGTTATTCCATCACTCAAGGTAAACGCCATGACCACTTCTCGGGGGTCTGCCGCATCTTTTGTACGCGCGCTTTGCAGCATCTGCCGCTGGTCATTTATGAAGATGGCCACCAGACCCGCGATTTTGTGCACGTCGACGATGTGGTTGAGGCCAACATGCTGGTGCTCGAAAAAGACGAGGCAAATGGCCAGGCCTTCAACGTCGGGAGCGGGTGCGCAGCCACGATTCTGGAGTATGCGCGGCGTGTGATCGAGCGGGTTCCAAATTCGGTCGGACTCGACGTTTCCGGCGAATACCGCCGCAGCGACACCCGCCACGATATGCGAGCCGCGGGAGTGTTGCCGAGCGCGGCCGCGGGCTAACGATGGAGGGATCGCAGCGGTTCTATGGGACACTACCAAAGATGTGATTTTCGGCTAGAGAACGGCGAAAGCAAAACGGAAAACAACGGTCACCATGACAATCAGAAATGGATCCCTTCTTATCTGCAATTCGGAACGGCATCATTCGCCGTAGGGAAGCCAGATATTCTTTACCTGAGTAGCGTGTTGCAAGAACCATCGACCTTCCCCTTGCCTCGGATCAAACCAGTCGACGACTCGGCCTTCGTTGGTAAATACTTGTTTCAGATTCCCTATGGAAAATGACTTGGCCGCCGCCGCGCTGGACTCGTCGGCGAAGCACCAGATCGCGTCCACGTCGTCATGCTGGGCCAGCGGTTTAAGAAGTTCAGATGTGTGGCCGGTCACGAGGTTGACTACCCCATCCGGCAGATCACTGGTATCGAAGATCTGATATAGCTCTCCGATGATGAGTGGATATCTCTCCGATGGAACTACCACAGCGGTGTTACCGACAGCGAGAACCGGTAACGCAAGCGATAGCAACCCCAGAAGAGGAGCATCGTCGGGGCAAATAATTCCCACGGTTCCGATCGGCTCATTCATCGCGATCACGATGGTTCTCGAAGGCGGACTATGCACCGCACCATCAAATTTATCCGCCCATGCCGCGTAGGTAAATATCCGTTCGACACTTGCGGCGACTTCCCTGGCAGCCTGCGCGTCTCCAACCGCGGCAGACAACCGGCGGGCGATTTCTTCCTGGCGCAGAGAGAGATTTTCTGCAATGTAGTAGAGAACCTGGGCGCGGTTGTGAGCCGTGGTCTTCGACCAGTTTGTAGCCTTACGTGCCGCTTCCACAGCGTTTCGAATGTCTTTGCGGTTGCCCAACGGCGCTTCGCCCAGCACGGCGCCATTCTTGCCGCGAACTTCGAAGCTGTAGCCGGAATCCGGCCTCGCCTGCTTGCCACCGATGTAGAGTTTCACCGTGCGGTCGATGGTTATATCCACGTGTGGTTTTGCATCGCCCGAATTTTTGCCGACGCTCTTCACAGTTGCAAGCCCAGGAGCATTCTTTAACCAGGCTGGTTCGAGATATTCGAGCAGGCCTTCCCGGCCACCCTCGCGGCCATAACCGCTCTCGCGATAACCCCCGAAACCACATGAGGCGTCGAACAGGTTCGTGCAGTTCACCCAAACCACGCCAGCTTTGATCTGCGCTGCGATCTGCAAGGCCACGTTGATACTCTCGCTCCAGACACAGGCTGCCAGACCGTATGCGGTGTTGTTGGCCAGTTCGACGGCTTCCGCGGGGGTCCGGAATGTCATCGCTGCGAGCACTGGGCCGAAAATTTCCTGTTGCACGACCGCTGAGGTCGGGTGAACATTCGTCAAGAGCGTGGGGGGGAAATAGAGTCCACACGACGGCAGTTCGATCTCCGGCTGCCAGCACGTTGCTCCGTCAGCGACTCCCTGATCCACAAGGCGGCGAATCCGGTCCAGTTGCACCGGAGCGACAATTGCCCCAATGTCGATGCCTTTATTTAGCGGTGGACCGACGCGCAGTGTGCTCATACGATGGCGGATTTTCTCCACCAATGTTTCCGCGATGCTCTCCTGCATCAGCAGTCGCGATCCCGCGCAACAAACCTGTCCTTGATTTAGCCAGATTCCGTCGACCAAACCCTCCACCGCACTGTCAAGGTCGGCATCCTCGAACACAACGAAGGGAGATTTCCCTCCCAGTTCCAGCGAAAGGCGCTTGTGGCTGTGAGCTGTTGCAGTGCGGATGGCGCGGCCTACTTCGGTGGATCCGGTGAACGCAATCTTGTTGACGCCCGCGTGTTTTACCAGAGCCTCGCCGGTCGAACCATCTCCAGTAATGACGTTGACGACGCCGGCGGGCAGGCCAACCTCGCGGCAAATCTCGGCGAAGGCAAGAGCAGTGAGCGGGGTGAACTCCGCCGGCTTGAGCACAACGGTATTTCCCGTGGCGATGGCTGGTGCAATTTTCCAGGCCAGCATGAGCAGCGGGAAGTTCCAGGGGATTATCTGCCCGACGACGCCGCAAGCCGTGTAACCCGGAAACTCACTCTCCAGAATTTGCGCCCAGCCTGCATGGTGATAAAAGTGGCGGATCACGAGAGGAATATCGATGTCGCGGCTTTCACGAATTGGCTTGCCGTTGTCGATTGTTTCGAGTACGGCGAGCCGGCGCGAATGTCTTTGAACGGCTCGAGCCATGGCATACAAATAGCGGGCGCGCACATGCGGAGTAAGAGATTGCCATGCAGGAAGCGCATTCCGCGCCGCTTGGACGGCAGCATCAATATCTGCAGCGGACCCTTGAGCGACAGTTGCGATCTTGTCTCCCGTCGCGGGATTAATTGAGTCGAAAAATATCCCTTCGACCGGCTGACACCAGTCGCCTCCAATGAAGTGGCCGAAGCGCCGGTGATGGCCATCGAGCCAGAGTAAAGCGTCCTTTGCGTCTTCAGGCGCCGGCCCGTATTCCATTGAAACGAATTTGTCGGCTATACTCATTCGAATCGTGTCTCTTCTATCTCCTTGCTGTTATCTCCTCGCTGTCAGGTCTTTAACCCGCTAGCTCGCTACGCAATCGCATGACGGTAATCTGCCGAGTACCGGCCGGTAGCGTAGTGTTCCAATTGCCGCTCGATGTCGTTTAGCAGTCCGCTCGCTCCGAAGCGGAAGAGATCAGCTTTCATCCAAGGTGTTCCAAGTTCTTCTTTCATGAGCGCCAGCCATTCGGTCGATTGTTTAGCCGTGCGAATTCCGCCTGCGGCTTTGAAACCAACCGCCATCCCGGTTTCTTGCGCGTACTCGCGGATGGCACGCGTCATCACGAACCCAACAGGAAGCGTCGCATTTGTCGATTCCTTTCCCGTCGAAGTCTTGATGAAATCCGCGCCGGCCATCATGGCGACGAAACTTGCGCGCGCGACGTTGCGCAGCGTGAGCAGATCACCCGTACCGAGGATCGCCTTCATGTGGCGACCGCAGCAGGCTTGCTTGAACGCAGCAATCTCGTCATAGAGTTCCTGCCATCTGCCGCCAAAGACGTGAGCCCTCGTAATCACGATATCAATCTCATCTGCGCCAGCTTCGACGGAGCGCCGGATTTCGGCAATACGCTCCTCCAGCGGCGATAGACCGGCAGGAAAGCCTGCGGAAACTACGGCCACTCTGATGCCGCTGCCTTTGAGCGCTTGAACCACAGTCTCGACAAACCGGTGGTAGACGCAAACCGCTGCCACCTTTAGAT
>JBAPOI010000770.1:0-7106 GCA_049279555.1 Candidatus Sulfotelmatobacter sp. | reverse complement strand
TCGTGCAGCTCCGCCTGCTCGGGATCGAGAAGAATGGCCTGTTTGAATTCGGCGATGGCGTCGTCCGTTTTGTTCAGCAAACTAAGCGCGGATCCGAGTGCCTGATGAGACTGCCATTGTTTAGGAGCAAACTGCACAGCGAGACGCAATTCGACCAGAGCATCATCGAGTCTTCCTTTGGTTTCGAGTGCTTGCGCGAGGTAGGCATGAGCGATGGCTAAAGAGGGTCGCAGTTCGACCAGAGCGCGAAAGTGAACGATCGCGTCATCCACATTTCCCTGCTGCAGCAATACTTGCCCCAACATGTTCTGCGCGTCGGCATTACGAGGACTGTCGTTCACCGCTTTCTCGAAAGCTTTTCGAGCGACCAGCAAATCGCCCTGTTGAAAAGCTTTCACGCCCTCCTGGTATACCGCAGCAGTCGCGCTGCCACCCTTTTCCTGCGGCGAGGCATTACCGACACCGCAGATGAGCGACAGCACCAGCAAACCGGCAGGAAGTAGAAAGGCACGCATCAAAGTCGAGACAAACGTGTTGCTTCTGATTTTGAATCCACAGAATAGCGCAAATGCATGGGCAAAATCCGCGACGCGGCATTGACCCTTGTCACTTAATCAACCTAACATCGAAAGCGGACCATGGCCCAGCGACGCGCCTATGATTTCGCTTTCAAGTCTCCTTTCCACAAACGCTTGCGGAGTTCTGCCCTCCTCTTTCCAAACCTCTTATGTCTCGTTATTTTCTGTTGCGGCACGCAACTGAAGGGTGAACAAGCGACCGCCACGAACTCCACCCCAGCCAGGCCCCTCGCCAACTTCACCGATGTTGCCGAGAAAGCTGGACTCACTATGCAGGATATCTTCGGTGGCATCGACACAAAGAAGTACATCATCGAGACAACCGGCACAGGCGTGGCCATCTTCGACTACGACAATGACGGATGGCCTGACATTTTTCTGGTCAATGGAACCCGCCTGGACGGCCTTCCCCCCGGACCGGCGCCAAGCAATCATCTCTATCGCAACAACCATGATGGAACCTTCACTGATGTCACAGTGCAAGCTGGCCTCACCGCGACCGGCTGGGGACAAGGGGTTTGCGTCGGAGACTACGATAACGACGGCTGGGAAGACCTGTATGTAACCTATTACGGAAAAAATCGACTCTATCATAACCAAGGCGGTGTCTTTACCGAGGTTGCCGAGAAAGCCGGGGTCGCAGGCTCGGGAAAAGCGTGGGGAGCGGGTTGTGCCTTTGTCGATTACGACCGCGACGGCAAACTCGATCTGATGGTGGCGAATTATGTGGACTTCGATTTGTCCACCGCCCCAGCACCAGGTGAGCGTGCCAGTTGTGTATGGAAGGGCGTTCCCGTGATGTGCGGCCCGCGCGGGCTGCCCGGCTCAAAGAATATTCTCTACCACAACAAAGGCGGCGGCACATTTGAAGACGTAACCACGAAAGCACACATCGACCACACCGACGGCCATTATTCGTTAAGCGTTTCGACACTTGATTTTGACGAAGACGGCTGGCCCGATATCTACGTCGCATGCGATAGCACCCCCAGCATTCTCTACCGCAACAATCATGACGGAACTTTCACCGATGTCGCCGTCACTGCGGGAGCGGCCTTCAACGAAGACGGTCGCGAGCAGGCGGGCATGGGATCGACCATCGGCGATTACAATGGCGACGGCCATCTCGACATCTTCAAGACAAATTTCTCCGATGACACATCGACGCTCTATCGCAACAACGGAGATGGAACATTTACCGATGCAACCACGGCCGGGGGGTTGGGCCTATACGCGCAATATCTGGGATGGGGCACGATGTTTTTCGACTTCGACAACGACGGCTGGCCTGATCTGATTCTCGTGAATGGCCATGTCTATCCCGAGGTCGACAAACAGCACCTGGGCAGCACCTTCAAAGAACCGCGCATTCTTTATCACAACAACGGCGACGGCACTTTCAGCGATGTTTCCGCCGCAGCCGGGCCTGGCATCACGACTCCCGCATCGTCGCGCGGTTTGGCGGTCGGCGATTTGTGGAACGATGGAAAACTTTCCGCGCTCATCAGCAACATGAACGCCGCGCCAAGCCTGCTGGTGAATCAACTTCGAACGCCCAACCATTGGATCGGGATCCATACCGTAGGAATGAAATCGAATCGCGACGGGATCGGTGCGCGGATCTCGGTGAAGACCGCAACCAGGACTCAGGTTGATGAAGTTCGCAGCGGATCAAGCTATAACTCTAACGACGATATGCGTGTGCATTTCGGACTGGGGTCGTCGGCCAAGATTGAATGGGTGGAAATTCGCTGGCCCAGCGGTCTGGTGGAGCGATTTACGAGTCTCGCCATAGATACGATTCACACAATAAAGGAAGGAACCGGAACATCTGTTCCGCTGGATCCGAAGCATCACTGACATTTTGTTGGCATGCTCTGTACTCAGCCTTGCTTGAGCGAGGCCGAATTCGCAGGATACTTAAGATTTTTTGCCTAGCGATTTCTTTTCAAACTGCATCGTCCGTACAATCCCCTCGCCTTCCTTCACGAAAATCAATTGGTTTGCGTTGATATCCTTAAGCGTGTCGACATGACCGCTCGGCCAACGAATTTCGAGCATATCCACCTTCTCGGCTTTCCCTAGCCCGAAATGCACGCGCAGATCACTCTGTGAAATATAACTTCCACCACTGCGGACTTCATCGATCTGCTGATGCGGTTTGGTTTCGCCTGGAAAATGCGCGGTGCACTTTAGCCGTGCTCCAATGCCGCTGCGGTTGGACTTCGTCCCGATCGTGCGTATCTTTATCCAGTTATTTTGCAGCATGGAGTCGCAACGCAATAGTTGCGGATAGTCGTTCACCGTATTTACCACCAGATCGATGTCGCCGTCATTATCGAAATCTCCGAAGGCGCATCCTCGTGCAGCCACCGGATCGGAGACGCCGCTCCCTGCGTTCAGAGAAACATCCGCAAAATGCCCGTTGCGCAGATTTCGATAAAGAAGTTTGCGCTGGGGATACCCCGCCTCAGTTTTAAGTTGCTCAACTTCGGGATACACGTGCCCATTGCAGATGAGAATGTCAGGCCAGCCGTCGTTATCGAAATCCAGAAACCCGCAACCCCATCCGAGAAATTGCGTGTGCGCGCCCAGTCCTGCGGTGAAAGTTGCATCCTCAAAGTTGCCGCCACCCAAATTGTGATAAAGCGACGGCGTATCTCCCGCAAAGTTTGTCTTCACCAAGTCGAGGTTACCGTCGAGGTCGTAATCGGCGGCTGAAACCCCCATCCCCGCTTGCGGCTTGCCATCCGGACTCAGCGCGCATCCGGCCTCGATCGCAATGTCCTCAAATGTTCCGTTTCCCTTGTTGCGATAGAGTGCGCTAGCGGTCGAATCGTTCGCGACATATATGTCCGGCCAGCCGTCGTTATCGAAGTCGGCCGTCAGTACACCCAAGCCGTACGTTCCGTTGGCTCTAAAAATTCCTGCGGCCTCAGAAACATCGGTAAACGTCCCGTCTCCATTATTGCGGTAAAGAATGTTCTTTCCGCCCTGCAGACCTGGCGGACCGCAAGCGACCATCACACTCTTGTAGAGGCATGGCCCGGACTCAGGCACCGGCGCAGTCGCCAGATCCATGTCGATATAGTTCGCAACGAAAAGATCTAGCCGTCCATCGCAATCGTAATCTACAAACGCGCAGCCGGTGTTCCACCGCGTTCCCTTCCCCGCCACTCCAGCCTTCTGGCTTACATCAGTGAAGGTCCCATCGCCGTTATTGTGGTAGAGGACGTTCTTGCCGTAGTACGTAACGAAAAGATCTTCCCAGCCGTCGTTGTCGTAGTCGCCAATGCAAACCCCTTGCCCCCAGCCAGAATGCGCGACTCCAGCTTTTACAGTCACCTCGGTGAAGGTGCCATCGCGGTTGTTGCGGAATAGATGCGACGTGGGCTCGCTGCCTGCCGGAAAGCCCCCCAGGCGCGAACCATTCACCAGAAAAATATCGAGCCATCCGTCGTTGTCATAATCGTAGAAAGCAACACCGCAACCAGTCGTTTCAAGTAGATATTTGTTTTTGTGCTCTCCCCCGAAAATCGTTTTCGCGTTCAATCCAGATGCACGAGCTACATTGACGAAGCTCACACCAAGATCGCTGGCCACCGATTTCTGCTCTGGCTTATCTTTCTCCGCGGCGGTCGCCGCGCGCAACCAACGCGGTCTGGCCATTGCGAGCACATTTTCCAGGGACAATACGAACGCCGAACGGCTGAGAGAGTTCAGAAATACGCGGCGTGAAGGGAACAAGAGGTCGGCACCCGGCCCACTCGGCTCGTGCTAGAATTCGCCTGCTTCTTATATATCCGGTAAGTCTTATACTTTGCAAGCTTCAGCCGGAAGATGCTGATCACCTCCGGTAATCGTCAGTATGCCGAATCGCTCGTCCGATCGTCGCGTCGCTTGTTTTCTGATTTCCGCTGTTCTCGAGCTGATCTCTTTAGTTCCGTTTTTAACTGCCCAGCAGTCACCAAAGCGCCTTGAACTGACGCGCACTGTGCGCACCTGGGAGTTCCTTCCCGTCGTCGGCCAGCGCGCCGGATTATTCGGCAACGAGACCGGACGCATCGAGGCCTGGGTCTACCCGCTCAAAATCTTCCGCGACTTCCACTTAACTTTTCACATTGGCGGCCGCGCTCTGCCCGCGGAGAGTCTTGCTCGCACGCTCACAGTTCGGCCTGAATCCGCCAGCATTCTCTACTCTGGAGATTCATTTCGTGTCACCGAGACTCTGTTCGTTCCCGTGAAGGAGCCGGGAGCCGTAATCCTGTTCGACATCGAGAGCGCGCAGCCTCTGGATGTGGAAACCGCGTTCACCGGCGATTTCGCTCTCGAGTGGCCCGCAGGACTTGGTGGCACCTACACCGATTGGGATGCCGCGAACCATGCTGTCGCCTTCGGAGAAGAAACGCATAAATTCTTCGCGCTTGTTGGCTCTCCAACCGGGGAAGATCCACATCTTGCCTACGAAACAAACTATTCAGCGTCGCACGAAACTACCTTTCGCCTGGGACTCACGCAGAAAGGCCGATCCACCAAACTCATTGTGATTGCCGCCTCAGTTGCCGGTCGCGACGAGGCACAGAAAACTTACGATCATCTTGCATCTTCCTACGTTGACCTTCTACGCGACTCCGCCGAGTACTACAGCAATTATCTCGAGCAGACTATTAACCTCGAACTGCCCGACAATTCTTTGCAGCAGGCATACGACTGGGCACGCATCAGTGAAATTCAGGGCCTCGTGACCAATCCATATCTCGGCACAGGCCTGGTCGCTGGCTACCGTACTTCGGGAGTGAGTCAGCGCCCGGGGTTCGCCTGGTTTTTTGGCCGCGATTCACTCTGGACTTCATTCGCTCTGAACGCAGCCGGCGACTACGCAACTACGCGCACCGCGCTCAACTTCATCGGCAAGTACCAGCACGACGACGGCAAAATCCCTCACGAGATCGCGCAGGGCGCAAATTTTGTTTCCTGGTTCAAGGATTTTCCTTACCCCTACGCCTCCGCCGACGCCACTCCGCTCTACATCATCGCGACGGACGACTATGTCACACAGAGCGGCGACCTCGCCTTCGCGAGCGAAAAGTGGCAGAGCGTTTGGAAGGCTTACCAGTTTCTTCGCTCCACCTATGACGCGCAGGGCTTCCCGCAGAACGCCGGCGTGGGACACGGCTGGGTGGAGGGTGGCCCGCTACGTGCGGTGAAGACCGAGTATTACCAGAGCGCGCTCGGCACCGATGCGTTGCACGCGCTCTCTCACTTGGCAGGACTCGTCGGCAAAGATGACATAAACAAAAAGCTAGCCGCAGAATTCGACCGCCGAAAAATTGCCCTCGACCAAGCTTTCTGGTCGCCCGAGAAAAAACGCTATGCCTTTGCGCTCGACCAATCGAACCAGCGCGTCGATGAATCCAGCGTGCTTTCCGCGGTCCCCATGTGGTTCGATCTGCCCGATCCGGACCATACCAACGACATGATCGACCAACTCGCCGACCTCGACCACCAAACGGATTGGGGCATGCGCATCGTCTCCTCGCATTCCAAAGTCTACGACGGCTCGGGTTACCACTACGGTGCAGTCTGGCCGTTATTCACTGGATGGGCTTCAGTTGGCGAATATCGGTATCACCGCGCGCTGCCTGCATACTCGAATTTGCGCAGCAATGCCCTACTCGCGCTCGACGGCTCCCTCGGCCACTTTACCGAGCTTCTCTCCGGCGATTATTACCAATCGTTCGCCACCAGTTCTCCGCATCAGATCTGGTCTGCGGCGATGGTAGTCAGCCCGATTCTGCGCGGGATGTTCGGATTGCAAACCGACGCGTCGAACCACCAGATTACGCTGGCGCCCCACGTACCGGCCGATTGGACCTCGTTTGCCATTCGCCATCTCCACATGGGATCAGCAACCGTGGATTTTCAATATCGAAAAACCTTCGACAACATCGTGCTTGAAACGAAACGCTCGGGTTCAGGGGATTGCTGGATCGAATTCTCTCCCGCGCTCAGCCTGCGAACCGGAGTCATTTCTGTAGAAATGAACGGTCGCCGACTGGCCTTCAAAATGCGAACGAATGCCGAGGACCAGCACGTATCGATGAGATTCCCCGTCGATCGTGGACAGAACACCATGGTCATCAAACTGAAAAACGACTTCGGATTGTCGGTAAACAATGATCTTCCGCCACTCGGCAGCACCAGCCGCGGCCTGCGCGTGCTCTCTGAATCCTGGAATTCGGCGCGCACTCAGCTAACGCTCAAAGTTTCCGGCTTGCCAAATGCGCAATACGAAATCGCAACCTGGAATCCCTCACAGATCATGTCCGTTGAAAGAGGCACTCTCACTCCTACTGGAATCCGCATCCAAATCCCCAGCGGGGGGGATCAGCAATACGTCCGCCAAGATATAGTCATCCACTTCGGCAAACCAAAATAGCAAAGAAGTCTTCGACCGCATCACCGAAACGCTAGCGATCAGCGGGACACGAGGTATTCGACTTCCTGTTCAATTTCCGAAATCTCGAT
>JBAPOI010000769.1:0-7260 GCA_049279555.1 Candidatus Sulfotelmatobacter sp. | reverse complement strand
GGGCATACTTGCCCATGGGCCGCTTTCGGGATCGTCCTCAGAATGGAGTAGGAGAATTTTCATGACGGATCGGCGTTCCCTGCCCTGCCTAACCTTCCTGTAATGCCTTTTGTTGAACCGATTGATTGATCTCCGCGAGTTCTGGCTCGCGTTTCATCAGATTCAGGGCATCGCTGAACGAGAATTTCTCATCTCTCAGACGGGAGTAAACTGCGCGAATAAATTCTAGGTCCTCCCAGGTATCAACTGTCCAGCGATAGGCGCTATGATCGGTTTCTGCCGTCACGTCGAGAATCTTGAATAGGCCGGGGTTTTCGTAAATGTAAGGCGTCACATGAGTGCGCTGGTAGGGGTGGCGCGCCTCGGTCCAAGTTCGTTCGAGCGCAGCAAAGCTCATGACTTCGGTATCGAGTCCGCGCGGATAGGTACGGACCTGAGTGTTCGAAGCATAATCAGGCCGTTCACTCAAAAACGCACTGACCGTTTTGTCGACGACCAGAGGATCGATCATCGGACAGTCGGAGGTAATTCGCACCACTGCCTCGGCGTTGTATTGGCATGCAGCCCGATAATAACGATCAAGAACATCCATTTCGTTGCCGCGGAAACAGCTCACCCTATGCTCCTCGCACCAGGCCACAATCGCATCGTCAGCCGGTTCCGTGGTCGTAGCGATCACAACTTTATCCAGCGTCTCCGCGGCCCCAGTGCGGCGGGCAACGTGAAAGAGCATGGCATGGCCGTAAATATCGACTAGGACTTTCCCCGGCAAACGCGTGCTGCCCATTCGCGCCTGAATAATGGCAATGACTTTCAACGGCCCTCCGGAGTTGTTGGTTGTGCGCCGCCCTGTCTCTTTTTCAAAAGAAAGACCGTATCGACGTTTGCTCCCTCGAGATAAGGAATGCGTTGTTCTCGCACCAGTTCAAGGTCACTAAATCGGCTCAAATATTTCTGCGCGTAATCCATCTTCCAGAGGAGTTGACTGTGACCACGATAGTTCACTTCCGTTACGCTGGGGGCGTAATACTCCATGCCCCAGATAAACTTGCGCGCGCAGCGATAAATCTCATCCACGGCGCGCCGAAGATCCGCGGGCGCAATGTGGATCAGCACATTAGAAGTGAACACAATATCGAACGAGGCGTCGCCGTATGGAATGGACAAAGCCGAACCTTGAGCCAGCAAGATATTGCGGGTGCGGCTCCGCGCAATCTCAAGGGCATAAGGTTGAAGCTCGATGCCCGACAAATTGGTATATCCCATGCGTTGCAGAAGCAATAACTGATTGCCGGCATTGCAGCCAACTTCGAGAAAAGTCGCGTCTTTCGGAATCGTCCGAAGGAAATCCTCATTGATCGCGGTGCGGGTAGTTCCGAAGTATTTGCGATAGAGAGAATCGACATCCTCAACGTCGTATGTATTGCGATCCGTATACTCCCTGCCAAAGTCGCCGTTCCAAACCTTTGTCTGAGCGGTCCCCTCGGAACTCGAGACTGCAGAATCGCTGCGCGAATCGTTGCCGTGGAAGCTGGACATTTCTGCGTTCCTCATTGACATTTACGGTAGTAGCGCAAAATTTTTGTTACCGCCCCGATCACATCCTCCACATCCTGATCGTTCATGCCGTGAAACATCGGCAAGCTTATCAGACACGCATAAGCGTTCTCCGCGACGGGGTAATTGCCATCTCGATTGCCGAAGCGATCGCGGTAGTAGGGGTGGCAATGCACCGGAATGTAGTGGACGTTCACTCCAATGTTCTCTGCGCGCAGCGCACGAAAAATCTGGGCTCGATTCGCGGTCAATTTTTCGAGATTGAGCCGGATGGGATAAAGGTGCCACGCAGGGTTCACGCCGGCGCGCACCGCGGGCAAGGTCACTGCATCCAGATTAAGCAATGCAACTGCATATCGAGCGGCAATCTCTCGCCGCCGCTGCAGAGCTGCATCGAGTTTTTTCAATTGCGATAAGCCCAGCGCGCAGGCGATATCGGTGAGCCGGTAGTTGAATCCGAGCAGAACCATTTCGTAATGCCACTGACCTTCGCTCTGCCGCTTCCGGGCGTCGCTCGATATGCCGTGATTCCGAAACTGCCGCAGAGACTCGGCGTAATTCGCGCGGTTAGTGGTCACCATCCCGCCTTCTCCGGTCGCCACGTGTTTCACTGGATGAAAACTAAACACCGTCATGTCGGCGATGCTGCCCGTACGCCGCTCCCGGTATTCGGCACCCAACGCGTGACACGCGTCCTCAATCACGACCAATCCATGACGCGCCGCAATTTCCAGAACGCCGTCGAGGCAGGCAGGATGACCCGCATAAGCCACCGGAACCAGCACTCGAGTGCGAGGCGTGACTTGCTCTGCGGCCTTCTCCGGATCAAGGTTCAATGTGTCGGCGCTAACATCGGCAAAGACCGGCGTGGCTCCTTGATACAGCACACAATTTGCCGTCGCCACGAAGGTCATGGGCGAAGTGATGGCCTCGTCGCCCGGTTCGAGTCCCGCGGCAAATGCAGCGCCGTGCAGTGCGGCGGTACCTGAACTGAAGCTCACCGCGTATTTCGCTCCCACTCGAGCCGCAAAAGCTTCTTCGAACTCGGTGATCTTCGGGCCGGTTGTCAGCCAATCGGAGCGCAGCACATCCACCACGCTCTGAATATCGTCTTCCGCAATCGACTGTCTTCCGTAAGGAAGCAGAATATCGCGAACAGGGGTTCCTCCGTCGACAGCGAGCGTTTCGTGGGTGACGGGAGCTGCACGCATGGCATCGGTCGTACGTGAAAAACGGTCGAATAGGGGTCGTTCTGTCACCCCCGCGCCTGGCGTCACTTGGGATGACACTTCACAAAGATACTTCTATGCCGGCACGCGCGCTTTGATCGCGGCTCCCGGCTCGATGAACTCCTGGAGTTGCTCGTGACTCAGCCACTGCTCGTTGCTGTCGCTGGTGTAACGGAAGCCTTGCGGAAGCGCCCGCGCGTGAACCCAGTTCGCTTTTTTCCACCAGGGATGCGAGGGCTGGATAATGTACATCTCATCCAATTCCACCGCATTGCGCGCTTCATCCTCAGAGAGCAGCACTTCGTGCAGTTTTTCTCCGGGACGAATGCCGATGAATTCGATGGCGCATCCGGGAGCTACAACTTCGGCGAGATCGACCAGACGCATGCTGGGAATCTTGGGCACGAAGATTTCGCCGCCGTGCATCTGCTCGATGGCCCGGATCACAAAGCGCACGCCGTGCTCCAGCGTGAGCCAGAAGCGAGTCATGCGCGGATCGGTCACCGTGATCTTTCCGCGCTTGCGTTGCTCCACGAACACCGGGATCACGCTGCCCCGGCTGCCGACCACGTTGCCATAACGGGCGCAACTGAAGCGGGTCTCCTGGGCCCCGGCGTAAGCGTTGGCCTGTACGAAAACCTTTTCGGCGCACAGTTTTGTGGCGCCGTATAGATTGACAGGGTTGACCGCCTTGTCGGTGCTAAGCGCGAGAATACGCTCGACGCCCTGGTCGATGGCGGCATCGATGACATTGCGGCCGCCTATGATGTTGGTTTGAATCGCTTCGAACGGATTGTATTCGCAGGCTGGAACCTGCTTTAAAGCCGCGGCGTGCACCACGACAGTGACGCCGGAGAAAGCCCGCTGCAGACGGCTGGGATCGCGCACATCGCCAATAAAGTAACGAAGCCTGGCATCGTCGTAGCCGGCCGCGCGCATGTCGTGCTGCTTGAGTTCATCGCGGCTCAAGATGACCAGCCGCTTGGGATGATATTCGCGCAGCATGATCTCGACGAACTTTTTCCCGAACGATCCGGTCCCGCCAGTGACCAGTACTACCTGTTCCGACCAATTCATCGAGCTGCCTCGGATCTCTGTCTTCGCTTTCGTGTGACTGTTTCCGGCTGGAACTATCGAGTGCAGGGTAGTATAGCGAAGTTTTTGCCATCCGCGCGAACTCTGCGATTCCGAAATTGGTTGCTCCGAAGATGCGGGTCTTGTTTCCTGAATCCGTTTCGAGTCAAGCAATGCTAGAATGTCGTCGAAACCGCCACATCTAAAATTGAGAGCATTTGCGGGCGATGAACCAGCCATCGAGTCGCCGGTTTTGCTTTGGGTTTGCGGCGCATCGATCCGTTAAGCCTGAAGGCGAGTGAATTTGTTGAGGAGAGTGCATGGATTCTGCATCGCTGGTGCCGGCCAATAACCCAAACGTTCGCGAGATGCAGCCTGTCGCGCCGGATTTGGGTAGAAACTCCGGCCAGATCAACCCGGCCCCGCGCGTCTATCCTGAACTTCTTTCCCAGGAGTCGGCACTGGGCGAATACGTTCGTGTTTTAGTTAAGCGAAAGTGGACGGTTCTCGCCTGCCTCGTCACGATCTTCTCCATCGTGGCAGTCGCCAGCCTGAAGATGACGCCGGTTTATGAAGCCAGTGGAAGCATCGCCATCAACAAGGCGGATTCTGGGTTGGTAAACTTCAACAATTCACCCACGTTCAATGTCGACTATTACGATCCCACCGAGCTCGAAACGGAAGTAAAAATTCTGCAGAGCGATCTCCTCGCGCTGCAAGTTGTCAAAGAACTGGGTCTTGACCGCCGTCCCGAGTACGGCGGAAAGACGCCCGCCCTGCCTTCCTCGCTCGATCTGGCGCCCGATCCATTGCAAGCAGACAGCAGCCGCACTTCGGCTCTGCTGGGCGGCTTTCGCGGCAGTCTTCGGGTTACCCTGGCTCCCAACACGCACATCATTGAAGTGCACTACCGCAGTCCCGACAAGGATTTGGCTGCGACCGTGGTCAACACCCTGATGAGCACTTACACGGAGAACAACTTCAAGTCGCGCTTCGATTCCACAATGCAGGCCTCCGACTGGCTTTCCAAGCAACTCGTCGACTTGCAAATGAAGGTAGAGACTTCGCAGGAAAAACTGGTCCACTACCAGAAAGAGCACGAGATTCTCGGGATCGACGAAAAGCAAAACATTACAACCGCGAAGCTCGATGAATTGAACAAGGCATTGACCGCCGCGGAATCCGAGCGCATGGACAAGGAATCGGTCTACCGCCTGGTGGCAGCCGGGGATACCGAAACCATCGTTTCTGCTGCCAATGTCCTGGACTCCGCCGGAACGCAATCGGCCTCAGGTCTGTTGGAAGGTCTGCGGGGCAAAGAAGGCGACCTGAAGATTCAAGCCGCCGAACTGAATACGCAATTCGGGCCGGCGTACCCGAAACTTGCGCAAGTGAATAACCAGATCAAGGAAATCGACTCGCAGATTCTTGCGGAAACCAAAAAGATCGCAGGCAAGATTAAAGGGCAGTACATGGCGGCTTTGCAGCGGGAGAGCATGCTGCACGACGCCCTCGAAAAACAGAAGCAGGAACAAAACAAGCTCAACGAGAGTGCCATCGAGTTCAGCTTGCTCAAGCGCGATCTCGATACCAATCGCCAGCTCTATGAAGGATTGCTCGAGAAGCTGAAGGAAGCTGGTGTTTCGGCTGGCCTTCGTTCCAACAATTTCCGCATCGTCGACGTTGCCCGCGTTCCGACCGCTCCGGTTGAACCCAACATTCCGCGTAACCTCGCCTTCGCTTTCATGCTGGGCCTGACCTCCGGGGTTGGACTCGCATTTCTGCTCGAGGGATTGGACAGCACCGTGCGCACCACCGAGCAGGCGCAGATGATCTCTGGTCTACCGCCCTTGGGCATGATTCCGCTGGGATCCAGGACTGCGCGCGAAGGCGCGAGCGCAAAGCGTCTGGTCATCGCGTCGTCATCGAAAGAAGCGGTCGAACTCATCACCCAAGTCCGGCCGCAGTCGCAGATGGCGGAGTCCTATCGCGCGTTGCGAACTTCATTGCTGCTTTCGAACCTGGGTGCGCCTCCGAAAGTCATCATGGTTACGAGCGCACTTCCCCAGGAAGGCAAAACCACCACCAGCATCAACTGCGCAGTCGTTCTCGCGCAGAAAGGGGTTCGCGTTCTGCTGATCGACGCCGATCTCAGACGGCCCAGCATTCATAAAACATTAGGGATGGGTCCACGCAGCGGCCTCAGCAACGTCCTCACGGGAAGTGCGACGTTGGAGCAGGCAATCACGCGCTCGCCAATCCTGCCGAATCTCAGCGTGCTGCCCGCGGGAACGCCTCCACCGAATCCGGCCGAACTACTTGCCTCCACTAACATGCGCGACGTGTTGGAACAATTGCGCGGGCAGTTTGATCACATCGTCGTGGACACGCCCCCAACGCTTTCGGTCACGGATGCCGTAGTGCTGTCACCTCGAGCCGATGCCATCGTGTTGGTTATCCGCTCCGGACAAACTACCAAACAGGCGCTTCGCCGCTCCCGCGACATTCTCATGCAGGTGAACGCCAAAGTCTCGGGCGTGCTGTTGAATGCAGTCGATCTGAGTTCGCCCGATTATTACTACTACTACGAATATCAGGGCAAATATGCGCGGTATTACCGTGACGGCGAATCGAGCAATGATGATAACGAGGATGACGATGTCGAGGAGACCGCCCAGGCATCCCCTAACAGCGCGTAGACGGAGATGCAGTGGTTGATTGATCGCGCTTCCACTGGACACAAAGAAAAACAAGCAAATGGAAATGCCCCTAAATTCTGCTTGGCGGAAAAGGCTCCTCGTTGGCGGCGCAGCATTGCTTTGCTTGGTTTATCTCATTTTCGCGGGAGGGCTTTTCCTCGCATCTTTATTTGCGGAAAGACCGGAACTCACCAGTCTGCAGCGTGCCGCGCGCCTTGATCCAGGCAATGCCGACTATCGCAACCACGTCGGCCGTTACTTCGCGCTGGTTGCCAGAGACCCCGTCGCAGCCATAGCGCCCTACCGCGCGGCCGTGCAACTCGATCCCCACACTGCCCGCTATTGGTTCGATCTGGCCTCCGCCTATCAGGTGCTGGGCGATGTCTCGAATCAAACCTGGGCGCTCGAACACGCCATTGAATCCGATCCCACCACGCCAGACGTCGCTTGGGAGGCAGCCAATTTTTATTTAGTGCAGGGTGACGACGAGAAGGCCCTGCGCGAATTCCGCGTGGTTCTCGACAACGAGCCAACTCTTGCGAGCGCGGCAATCCAATTCTGCTGGCACATCAACCCGGACGCCGACATGCTTTTGCGCGATGTTGTTCCGGCCCGCTCCGAGGCCTACATCGCATTCTTAAATCTGTTGATGAGTAAACAGGAAACGGCGGCGACGGCCAAGGTCTGGACCGCTTTAATGG
>JBAPOI010000768.1:0-18969 GCA_049279555.1 Candidatus Sulfotelmatobacter sp. | reverse complement strand
TTGCTCCATCCAACTGAACGGTATGCGATGGGTCAGTTTCTTGAAGGTCAGATCAGGCGGTTGGCGTCCATCGAGGATCGCTTCCACGATGTCGGGAGCAAGAAAAGCGCACTCCAAAACGCGGCCTATGTACCGCTCGTCGAGTTGCAGTTCTTGGGCAATGGATCTTCGTCCCGAAACTTCTCCGGCCACGATCGATTCGTACCATTGGCGTCCGCGTGCCAGGGCCTTCAACAGTGACAAAGCAGGTGGCGACGGGGGTGCTTGCCCAGGATGATCGGGAGGAAACACCAGCCGCATCTCGCCGCCACAACGCTTGACCCGAGCTTCGATATTGAAACGAATCACGTCACTCGAAGCTTGCTCTGGTTGGTGGGTCGCGGATCTTGACGAGGAAATGTGTGAATCTGCGGTAAGTATGTCTCGCAGTTTTTGTTTCACAACTTCGACTTCGATCCTGTCAGGATGAACTACCACACGCTGCACGACCCTTCTCACGAAGTCCTTCACGACTGCTGAAGCGCCGTCACTTAACTGGTCGAATTGTTTCGCGGCTCTGGCCAGAATCTGCTGCGTCCGCGCCGCAGGATCTTCTGGCAAACAGAGCTCATTCATGACTTCCCTGCCGGACTGCAAGAATGATTGCAGCCTGAGAAAGTCCCGAGGTGTTAGCACGTCCGTGAGGCCGATCCGACGAAGAAGCTCGGCACGGACCCGATCCGAAACCATATTGACCACTTCCGCACCGTCCTGCGTCGGGTCATAGTGCACACGGAATGGTCGCTTGCCAAAGGGGGTATCGACCACTTTGACGATCGCGTCCGCAACCCCCTCGACATTGGCATCAGTAGGCACTATGGAAGCGAAACCCTTAGCCATAGGATAACTGCGCCCGCGTTACCATCAGTGTCTGTGAGAGGGAGGTGTATGATGTTGGACCAAGTTTATCCGAATCTGAATCATGTCGGTGTCGTTGTCGAAAATATAAGCAAAGCGGGAAAGGACGATTCTCACCGCTTCGGTCTCGGCAACATCGTCGGCCGAAATACGTTGCACGTTGAGGATGCCCTCTACCGGGGGAAGAAGGTTTCCTTCTCAGCAGAGTTTGGTTTCATCGATCTAGGAAATACTTCCATTGAGCTGATCCAGCCAATTGGAACTGGTCCATCTCCTTATTTCGATGCTCTGCACGAAAAGGGGGAGAGCACACATCACTTGGCTTTTGTTGTGTCGTCGATTGACGAGCATCTCAAGATAGCCGGCAGTGTCCCTCCCGCTCCGCGGATCATACTGGACGCCAGACTGCACCGAGGAGTCGGCCGGTTTGTTTATATCGAGGGGCTGGTTCACGGAGTCTTGATTGAACTAATCGAGTTCTTCAAGAACTAGCATGGCAGTGCGCAATCTCAATCGTGAGCTCTTGCTATGGGTGAACCCGGCGGACGTCCCCGCCAAAACGTCGGGTGGCGCAAACCTTTGCTTGATCGGCGTGCCATTTGAATATTCGAAGATCAGGGACGGCAACCTGACATATTCGAAGCTACGGTCTCAATTTGGACTTGGACTTGATTCCAACTCGCGTCACTTGTCGCCAGTTTTGTGATTGTGGTGGGGAGACTCTTGATCGGTCTCTGATATAAGCAGCTGCAGTGAGTTTGCTGATTCTCGGATCATTGTGGATTCAACGGAAACAGAAGAGGTAGGCACCCAGGCTAACGCCAAGACAATTTATATTTTAAAATTGCCGAATCGTTAGGTTTAAGGTCCTTGAACTGCGCAACCAGTGCACCCCCATACAGATTGAGGCCAGGGCGTATGCGGCCCCCGTTCTCGCCTTCGACGCATTTGGAGGGTTCTGCTGGAAGGTTAGCCCGATAGAGAATGGCGCAATCCGGGGGCGACTGCACTAGGAGTTTATCGGATTGAGACTCAACTACTATCACCAAGGAGTCGATGTAGTCGGACGTATTATCGTAAGACCAATAGTCCTCATCCGCGCTAAATTTCGTGGCACCGAGCTTAGTATTATCTGCCGTTCGGAGTTCGCCCGGCCAGTCAAACTCGTACTGGATACCAGTACTGAGCAACCGTGTCTCCCCACGCGGTCCTTCAAATATTAGTTCCTGACGATCCTCGAAAGGCAGAGTTCCCTCCGACTCTCGCTCGGCGTCCGCTCCTATCACTCCTAGGCCATGAACCGATGAGCCGCGCTCATAGGTTGGAGTAAAGGCCTCTCGAAACGTCAGATCGTTTGATGTAATGTCCTGGTTTAGTCGCGTCCAGTAGTAGATGCGGCTGGTCGCTAAGACACCTTTATGCCCATTAACTTCTGGCCCCGGTCGCAGAACAACATACCTCATTACCTTTGTCAGACGGTACGGCTGCCCGGTAAGCACTCGATCGACTCGAGGACTGCGAACAAACTCGAATGCAGCCGGCTGCAAGATTCTAACTGTCGCCACAATAAGAAGAAGAGCAAAGACAATCAGGAACCAAGGAACTGGGAATGCTCTATCTTTTTGGATTGAAGAGTCCAAGACGCCTTCGTTGCGACTTCTCCAACTGCAATGATTGCTCCTGAATTGCAGAGGGAGAGAGTGCCGGGTCCAAATGGATTGGTGACCAAACCGCTGAAACAGCAGTTGTGCGAGCGAGGCTGCCAGTCAGAGCTTTGTACGCGACCGTAAATCCGTGTCGAATCAAAAGGTCGATCTCTAAATCAGAGAACTCGTCCAGGTCCGTGCGGATCCACTGAATGCGACGGACGATCTCACGAGGCGGAATTCCAGCCAGGAGATCACCCCGCTTCAGTTCCTGCCGACTCAAAGGTTCGTCACTGATCGATATCTGCTGAACGGTTAATGGCGCGTCTCCAGCGTCCTCGATGAAGGCAGTTCGCAAGAGGTTCATCTGTACGCTCGTCACCCGGGCAATGCGGCTAAACACGTTACTGCTTAGACCTGCAGCGAAGTCAAACGGCGTTCCTGCGTCCGATAAGAAAAACTCCTCGGGCAAATCCTGGCGATTGGACCCCAAAAAATATTGAATGCCTAGGTTGTCGTACACACCACCATCTGAAAGGGAAGCGCCAGCCTCCCACTTTTTGCGAGGTTGCGCAAAATCTTTCGCGGATATGACACGTTCGGGAAACAACCCCGGATAGGCTGCAGAGCATGAGACTGCCCCAGCGATAGGACACCACCGTTTTCGCTGGCGGATCGTAAAGCCGAGCGTTGACTTTGTAATATTTCCCAGAGTGATCGATTTGCTGACCGTCCCAGAGTTTGCGAATAATTTCGGCAGCTTCTACGAGACGCTCAGAGCGCTCCGGCCATTTCGGCCAGAAGCCAACTGCCGCTTCTTCATTTAGCGCTTCACCCGATCCAACTCCAAGAAAAATACGCCCCGGATAAAGAAGACTCAATGTGGCAAATGCTTCAGCGACAACGGCAGGGCTATAACGAAACGTCGGGCATGTAACCGTCGTTCCCATACGAATTCGTTTGGTCCTTTGGCCGATTGCACTCATGGTTATCCACGCCTGGCCAGAATGGCCTTCGTTGGCCTGCCACGGCTGAAAGTGATCACTCACTGCAAGCAGATCAAATCCGGCCTCGTCTGCCGCGACTCCGAATTCGACCAGTTCTGGCACGGTGAACTGCTCGTGTGCCAATTGGAAACCGACTTGCCGTTTAAGCCAGGCAGTGGTGATGGATTCGTGCGAATTCATATATTCTCTGCCTCCTGCCCTTTGGGCTTGCGTATCGGACAGATTCGCGGCGCGGGCCGGGCGAAAAATCCCCTCAAAACTAATCGCCGCGAAGAGCGACATTGCCGCTTTCACCAAGCTTCGCCGATTGGTATGGAATGGGCACGAAATAGGGTCCGATGGAAGGGGTACTTGAAACATCATGGCTGACCTTGGGAATATCCGGCGGGCTTAGGATGCCGTGTTGTTCGAGAGGGATGTTTCGCAACTTCGTGCCTCGTACTGAGACAATATGATTTTGTTGAACCTTTGACGTGGTCGCCAAAAAGCTAAGGACAAACCACACGATAACAGCAGCCAGCGGCGATTGGCATCGCAATAGATAGCGTCTGCCATGGCATTGCGCTCAGAAAAAACCTGCCGGAAAGAGCCTACCGGTCGACGTATCACTGAGGTGTGCATCGGACACAACCGCAGCCAAACACGTGTGAACCAGCTTGATTGCAACGTAATGTCAGAAAAGGCAACGAAGGAAAGGCCCGACCGGATCATCCAACCCAAACTACACGGCCTGCAACTAAGCCAATTGTCAATCCGAACAAGCCGTCTCGGTTTAAGAACACTTAAGATTTGCCAGGCAATCGTCCATGGGAACTCAAGCTGCCAAGGCGAAAATCGAATCCAAACGACTGCGAGCCTTAATCGCCAAAAAAATTCGTCCTCGCCCGCAATTAGATTTTGCAGAAATTAGGGCCGAGGCTTGTAACAGGCGCCTCGGACGACGACCCCAGTGGAATCGGAACTGCAACGGTTTCAGTCGTGAGAGGCAACCGGCCAAAAATCAAAATAATTCATCCACTGGTCGTAATGGGTCGTCAACGTTGTTTCCAGAAACCTGACAGCTTGGCGCATAGCTTCATACAAGCCGGCATCGTCGTCACCACGTTTGCCCTGTGGCAGAACTGCCGGGATCGGATCCCCTATCAGGGGGTAGTAGCGCAGCCAACCTCGGCGAATCACGAAAGCGGGCAGCACCGGCGCACCCGAGACCTGTGAAAGCAGAAAAGGGCCTACGGGAAAGCTAGTGGGGTGCGAAAAAAAAGGCATTTCAAAAGTGTGACGCTGATAAACGCGGTCTCCCTGGATCGCCACGATCTCGTTGCGGCGCAAAGCCTGTAAAAGTTCTATCGTGGCTGGAATTCCCTCTTTAAGATCCACGGTTTTGATCCGTTCGCTCGCCATCAAATTCCGCAGTGTAATTTCCGCCGGATTGTCCTCGACGACCCGCGCCACGTTAACTCGGCCATACATCGACAGCAGCCGCGACGCGAATTCCCAGTTCCCCACATGCGCCGTCCACACAATGAGCCCATTGCCCGCAGCCAGGCATTCATAGATCTTGGCGCTGCCGCCGTCCGAGTCCACCAGCATGTCCAGAAGCTGCGAGTCCGTGGCTTGCGGCACAAAACAATACGAAACCATGAGGTCGCAGAACGAATAGAAGACCCGGTAAACTTTCCATTGCAATGCTAGCCCACGCTTTCCCGAAACCCGGCGCAAATTTCCGGTGACCGCCCGCCGCTCCCGCTTCAACATGAGGAAGAAAATTAGCGCCGTTACCGCCGCAACCGGAGGATGGAGAAAGCGCGGCAGCCTCGGCATGATCACGAATATCATCCGCAGCGCGGTTGGGTTATGAAAACGGTGCTCGTACCAGCGCTTCACTTTCTTTTGATCGGATAAGGAGGGATTGCTCTTGGGAGGATTATGGATGTCAGGCCCTTGCTTCCGCCATTTTCGATTCGATGACCGCGGCCAAAGCATTGATATTTTCAAGGCTTTTCGGGTTGAAGTTGCCCTTCACCAGCTTGATGCCGAAGTGCCTCTCAATTTCCAGGACGAGCTGGAGGATGTCGATAGAATCGATTTCCAGCTCTCCACCAAGCAGCGGCTGGTCGTCGCGCAAATCCTCAGGGGTCAAATCTGTGATTCGCAAACTGCTCAATATGATGGGCTTCAGTTGCTCCTTAATGCTCGCCATAGATTCGTTTATAAAACGGTAGCATACCACAGAGCTTGCCCGCAGGAACTGCCTGAAAGATCATCCGAAAGGACTTGCTGGAAGCGGCATTTGCGGGACTTTGTGTGTTTTTTGCCTGTAATTTGCTCTCCGTCGTGCGCCAAACTACAGCAGTCCCCCATCCACGGCGATCACCTGTCCGGTGATGTAACCCGCCTCCTCGGACCCCAGAAACGTAACTAGCGGGGCCACTTCTTCGGGCTTGCCAAGGCGCCCCAGCGGGATTTCGGAAAGTAACCGCTTCTCCTCTTTCTCAATGTATTTGGCGGACATCGGGCTCGGAATCACTCCGGGGCAAACGGCGTTCACACGGATCTGAAATCGCCCCATCTCGCGAGCGAGTGCCTTGGTGAGGGCGATAATGCCGCCCTTGGCTGCCGAGTAATTGCACTGGCCTGCCTGCCCGCGAACTCCGGCGGGCGATACGATATTGCAAATCGCTCCGCCTCCCCGCCGCATCATGCCCGGCAATGCCAACCGCGAGCACAGGTACGTGCCGCGGAGATTGGTATCGATCACTTCGTCCCATTGCTGCTCCGACATAAAAGCCAACAACACATCGCGGTTGATGCCTGCATTGTTTACCAGGTAATCGATCATGCCAAGTTGCTGTTCGATGCGATCAAACATGGCTGCAACACTTTCTTCGTGCGAGAGTTCGCCCTCTACAGCCGACGCCTCTCCACCGCCGGCGATAATATGCTTGACCACTTCCTCCGCGGACTCTTTCCCGTGACGATAGTGCACGGCTACACGGAATCCGGCGCTGGCCAGAGCTTTCGCGATCGCGGCGCCGATAGTCCCCGAGGCTCCGGTGACTAATGCAACTCTTCGATAGCTGGCGCGATCATCCATCTTCGTTTCGACCAAGCTTTTTTGCGGCAGCCTTGTTTCAGCCATAGCCTTAATTTAGTGCAACGGCTTGAAGAGCAAAATGTACACGGCCCAACGGGAGTTATAGCGGGGAATGTTCCCATCCAACGCGTAGGAAATTGTGCCCTGCATCAGCGTGCCGAAGGGAGCAGGAGTATTGAAGTTCAATTCCAGGCCGTCGAACTTGCGGAATTGAGGTGACTCATCCAGATTCCGCGCGCGCGCATACGCGTACATCCCATCCACCTTCACCAGGTCCATCACATTGAATCCGTAGTGCAGGTTCGCCATGGCAATGGCGTCGAAAGAATCCGTTCCAGGCGGAATGCCGTGGAGACGCGGCGACGTGAGAAACGACGGAAAGTAACGCGAGAAGCGATCCAGTTGATCTCCGCCCCAGTAAGAGAAATCCCATCCGCCCTTGGTGAACTTGCGAATGTAGTAATCCTTGTAAAAATCGGCGTCGTAGAGCGTGAACGCATTTTGCGGACGCTGGATCAATAAATTGTTTTGTGACGGTGGGTTGGGCAATGGGTTGGACGATTGGTTGGACAATAAAAACCCGCATCCGGCCGGAGGCGGGGCCAGCGATGCGCATCCAAACGGCCTCCAGCCGATGCGCTCGCCCCGTGTTCCCTGCGCGTCGAACACATAACCATCGCGGCTATACTTTATTTCGAGGCCGGGAAGCACATTCAATCCGTTGCGCGGCAGTTCGTACTGCTCGGCCGCCTGGCTGGTCCGGAGAAAGTTGTCATACGAAAAGTAGTTGGAGGCGGTTACGCTGAGATGAGTGGTAGCCTGCCACGAGGCGCGCACGCCGATAGTTTGCTCCCATGTCCACACCTCTCCTTGCAGCAATTCAACATGGTTGCTGTAGATGCGGTTCTGGCCAGGTACTCCAGTGAGCGCTAGGTCCACCGCCAGGCGGAACTTGGGCCGGAACTGTTTCGAGATGTCGGAAATCAGGATAGGCCCGGCAAAGAACGTCGAAAGCTGCGCGCCAGTGTGATGAAAATCGAAGTCCACACTACTGGTGCCGAGGAATGGGATCGGAAAATTGAACGTGCCTCCGTACATCAAGCCCGCAACACGGGACTTGACGACCTTCGCGCTCTGGTCCACTAGAACGCGCTCGCCGTTTTTCTTTCGCAGCGGACGCAATCCCTGGTCGGTGTCTCGGAACATCGGATCGTCAGACCTGTGCTCAGCCGCGAGGGCGGCACTGAAGTTCGTGGTGTTGATGACGTAGCCCGAAAACTGTACCGTCCTCTGCAACACAAAATCGCGCCCGGCGGTATTCAGCAATTGCTGTGCGGAAATCGATCGCAGCAAGTTGAATTGATTGCCCTTGTCGTCGCGGACCAATTCGAAATTCTGCGTCTCCACGTTGACCAGCACGTTGCTCTTCACGCCGCGCTGGCTCAGAGACTGTTTCACCTCGCGAAAAGTCGTGCCGTCGATCCAGATCTTGCCGCTGTAAAGTACTTCATCGCGCACCCTGGGCTCGACTCCCACGACAAAGCATATGGCCCCGCCTATTTGTTCGGTCCCGAGCGATTTGTAGTCATAGCGCTCGTTGAGTTTCAATTCGAGGGGCTGGGTCATCACTTTTTCCGGTTCAATTTCCGGCAGCGGAAACTCATGATTTTTGCCGAACTTCACTCCGTTTAGATAGAACTCTTTTTGCGCCAGCTCCAATTGGCCGTCCCGGCTGAAGAATTGTTTGAGCTGCATCGAAATGTCAAATCCCGGCTCCAGATTGGTGGCTTCAAAGTGAAAACTCATGAAACTGGAGGCCATAAAGTTTTCCAGCTTCTGCTTCTGCGCTTCGCGATTCTGTTGCCAGCGAGCGATGATTTCCTCGACGCTTAGCTCGACTCCGCCCTTTACCTCTACCGTGTTATAAAGCGTCTGACCGGCCTCACTCTGCCGGTGGATAGAAATCAGCGCGTATTCGCTGGTACAGGCGCAGGTTTGCGCGAAACCTTTGTCAGTCTTTGTTACTTCGCCCGCCGGAAGTTCGATGCCGGTCGCGGGGTCGTACCACTTGATCTCGAATGGCCCCGGCTTAACGCTCTGTAACCGGACTGTCTTCGGTGATTCGTGGCTCGCATTGGCGCGCGCCACAATCACCACATCCGAGGGCCCCCCAATGAACCAACGGTGCTCGTTATTCCCTACGCCATCCACCGCGACACTGAACGGAGAGGCTGCGGAATCCGCCGCGAACAAGTTGCCCGGGATGGAACGGCTCAGGAAGCTGCTTGCCGTGCACAAGTTCGCAGCAGCTTTGGCGTCTGGTGGCTGTGCCCAGACAATTTCAACCGAGGGTCCGGCAGCGAACATCGCCGTCAGGAACGGCGAGGGTGTCGCGGACGCTCCGGCGTCCGCCTTAAGAATAAGAGGCTTATTAAACGCGTGTTCGGCAATCCACGTAGCATCCTCGCGCCAGCCGTGGCCATAAGTAATTCCTAGCAGGTCGGAATAATTAGCCACCCTGCTGACAAGACCGCCATGGCTGCTGATGAAGTCCGGCGAAAAAACAAACGCCAACCGCAAGCTGGCGTTGTTGCCCTTTGTGGCCAATGCCAGACGCACCAACCCGAACGCGAAAAGATCGGGGGCCTTCAGCGGTCCTTTAATCTCCACCACAACCCCGCGTACAGTGGCCGCCGAGAGAGGCAACGATTTCACAAACGCATCGACCCGCCCGGTAATTTCTTGCTCGGATTCGTTGCCAGCAAGTGAACCGGCTTCCACTACTACATGCAGCCAGATTTCAGATCTTTCGAGCGAGGTCTGGAGGGTTTGCCCTTCGAACAAGCGGGTGGGGTTTTTGCCACCCGCGAGATTGAAAGACAGCGGTGGCAGCACGATCAATTTGCCTAGAACGTCACACTGCTCGGCGGCTTTCAATCTCAGAGTAACGCTCTGATCCGTCGGAATCGAGATCGCAACCCTCGGCAAGCCGGCTTCCGCCGTCAGCGGTAAAAGCAGAAAAGCCGAAAATAGCAGAAGAGTCGCCACTCGCCCGCAACTTGCCGATCGGTAGAACAGCCTTGGGAGCGATCCGGAAAAGAACAACGTTGCCGAGCGAAGCGAGGATTTCATCAAAATTAATTCCGGCAACTTAGAATTGACATTTGGTGACGATCTCGGAAAGGAATCCGTCGTGCGTCCAGGTACAGTGACGACGTTTTGTGTGATGACGGTTTCACCGAACATGCTGCTTCATCGACCAATTTTCATCAATAAAGCCCTAGCCGCACAGTGTCGAAAATGGGACACCGATATTCCGCAAAGCTGAGAAAATCTTATTCCCCAGTCAACCCTCGCTTAGTTTCGCGATTGCACATCCGTCGCTCTATGGCGCCGTTCTCCGAGCAGAATGACGGCGGGAATCAACAATAAGCCGCCTGCCAGTGCCAACGCGACTCCCAACGAAGTCACCAGGCCCATTTCTACAAGGGGCGCGAAACTGGAAGTCATCAGCGCCCCGAACCCAACGATCGTCGTCAGGTTCGATTGAATTAGCGCCGCGCCCGAAGCCTTCGCGATCACAATAATGTCGTTATGCTCGTTCTCTTGATATCGCCGTACTAAATGGATGCCATTGTCGATGCCGATGCCGATGATGAGCGGAATCGCGGTAAGCGAGGTGAAACTAAAGTGGTAGCGCACCAGCAGCAACAGGCCGAAAGTTGTAACCACGCCGAATACAATCGGGATCAGTACGATGAGTGACACGCGGAGGTTGCGGAAACTAAGGTAGACAATCAACAGAATCCCGGCCGCCGTCCACCCCATTGCTCTTTGGCTGTCATGAAGCACCAGCCTCTGCAGGTCGCGGTTTATCTTCTCGTACGAAAACTCCAGGAACGGGCCGAATTGATTGCGCCAGGACTCGACGACGCTTTCCGGGACCACCTCGACGGCATCGGGATCGGTGCCATAAAAACTGATCGCCGCAACATAGCTACCGTCGCCGGTCTTGCGGATGCTGTTGTTCAGTAGTGCTGCCGGCAGGAACCTGGCGGCCGTTTCCAGGGTAAGCGCATCATTTTCTGAACCTCGGCCTGGTCCCGAACCTTGTCCCAGTTGTCGCAGTCGCTCGATAAATGGCTGGATCGGCCCGGTTCGAAAACCATTCTCGCGAAGCCCATCCTCAAGGGCGCGGGCCGACGCCGCGAAATTGACGCTGGCTAGCAAACTGACTCGCTCCTTTTGCGTTCGCGCTGACGGGAGCAGAGTCGTGGGTGAGAAGATGGACTTGATGACCCCGCGATGCTGATAGTCTTCCAGTCTGGCAGTCAATTCTTCAGCTCTGCCCAGTACTTCCTGCTCGCCTCCAGTGATCAACAGCAGGTGTGGACTACCCTCAATGCCGAACCTTGCGGAAAGCAGGTTCTGCGCTGCCATGGCGGGGTTATCAGAGCCGGTGATCTCGAAGTGCTTTTCGAATTTGATCGTCGGTAGAAATACTAACGACAGCAGGAACGCTCCCAAGCCCAGGCCTACCACGAGGCGGGTGTGCCGGCCGATAAACTCAACGGACTTCCGCGCCACGAAGGGAAGCAAGCGGAAAGTGATCGCCTGCGGCGCGCGCGGTTTCCGGATTCGCCACCATAACTGAAGCAGCGCCGGAACCGTCAATAGTGTATGGAACATCATCATGAACATTCCCACCGTCAGGATGAAGCCGAATTCCGACAGTCCCCTAAAGCTCGCGGTGGCCAGTGAGGCTGTCGCGATGGCCGCCGTTACGATGCAGAAGAAAACGCTAAGCCCGGTGGTTTCGAAGGTTCGTGATACTGCATCCTTCAGCGTGCCGCCCTTGGCCCATTCCTGCGGCACGCGGTTGAAGAAATGTACGATCTGGTCGTCTCCCAATCCCGCCAGGATTGCAATAAAAGAGAGGCTGATTAGATTTACTTGTCCCGGATAGAAACTGGCAATGCCCGTGGTCCACACAATGCCCAAGCTGGCGGGCAGCAGCGATAAAAGCAGAAGTGGAATCCTCGGATAAATCACCAGGCATAACAACAGATTGCCGACGATGGAAATCAGCGAGATTCGGCGAATATTGGTTTCGATGAGCTGGTGCTCCTGCTCCGCGAAAACGTAAGCCCCCACCGCAGTGGCTCGCACTCCAGCGTCCCGCAGTTCTGCCTCTGCTGTAATCGACCGAATGTGCTCCCGCGTCCACCGCATCACCTGCTCGGCGAAGTTGTAATCCATGGCCGATTGTCGAGGTTTGGCGATGACGAGCAGCGCCTTGTGGTCTTTACTGAAAAAGCGGTTTCCAGATCCAAAGTTGAGATCGAAATTGGCAAACTGCGAAAACCCGCGGCTGCCTTGTGTTTCAACTTGCATTAGGCCTAAAGGATCGGCGACGAAGTAATTTGTTCCCAAGGAAGAAAATGAACTGATCAGCTCGCTTGCCCCGCGGCGAACGTTTTGATGAATTTGTTTGGGATCGAGCCGCTGCTTCAGCTCTTCCGTTTGATTAGGCCGGGTAAATGAAGGAAAGTTCCAGGTAAAGAACCGCACCATGTTGAGCAGTTCCTCATCCTGCAAGCCGCAACGCGCATCCACGAACAATCCGCTGGCCCGCATGTCGTCGGTAAGACGATCCGCCATTTCTTCCATCTGGTCGGTGGCGTCCGTTTCTCCCGTCGGAGCCTCGATCACCACGAAGAGCTGATTGCCATAACCCAGTTCCTTGCCGATTTGGCTCGCGGCTCGCCATTGTCGGTCTCGATTCCCAAACAAATCGGTGAGGTCGGTCCCGGTCCGCAGGTTGTGGATGTTCGCATACAACCCGAGAGTAACGACTAAGCTCAGGGCCACAACCAACCCCGGATGGCCTACCACCAGACCACCCACCCGGCGCATGAAACGGGCCATCATGCTGTAGCTTCGGCGCCCTCCGCCGGCGGTTTGTTCGCGATGATCATCACTCGCACATCATCACACGCACATCAAGCCGTTACCACCGATAACTCGCCGCTCGCTACCATCTCTCCGCCTACCGACACTGTGCCGCCGACGCAGACCAATTGCCCAACCTTGGTGAGCTTTTTGGTTTCGACGCGCAGTTCTTGTCCCGGCGTGACGGGCTTAAGAAATTTGAAGCGGTTTACGGCCGCGAGCATGGCCACTCCTCCCGCGTTTTTGTCAGCCGCCTTTGGTGCGGCTGAACCCAGCATCACTCCAGCGGTTTGAGCCATGGCTTCGATCAGAAGAACTCCAGGCAGAATGGGCTTGGCGGGAAAATGTCCGGCAAAAATCGGGTTCGCCGGATCGACAAACTTCACCGCAACACAACGAACTCCCGGCTCCAGTTCTTCCACCCGGTCGATCCACAAGAACGGAGGGCGATGAGGAATCAGCGTCTCGATTTCACTTCGCTCGATCACCCTGGGCTTGGTCACTTGGGAAATGCTCACTTTGGTTTGTATACCTCAAACATGTCCGCAGGAATTTTCGGATTGATCGAGTTTACGTCGATGACGAATACGCTGTTTACCCCGCTCTTGCCGTCCACTTCCAGCGATCGCAGCATACAATCCTTTTTGTCCAGCTTCACAACCATAGAATTCAGCCTGTCGCGAAAAGTGTTCGTCCGCGGAACCAGTTTCATTTGGTAATCGCGGCCGTCCTCTTTCACGGTGACTGTGAAGTTTTTTTTCAGGTTTCCGAGGGAATTCTCCCGGCCGAAATAAGACTGCGCCCGGCGAACGCTTTTTCCGATTTCCATCACTTCGGTGTTGCTGTCGGTCGTAACATTAATGTAGTTCTCGTTGAAGCGAATATGCATGCTGGATGGTTCGAAGTAGTCCAGTGCAAATCGCGTAGTACCTTCGGTGCAAAATTTGCCGCGTAGCACCAGAGGTTTCACCATCAGGTTAGAGGTACGGGTTTCGGTGATGGTCCCGCACATGCTGGTATATTTTTTTTGTGCCTGCTGGATTCCGTTCCAAACCTGGCTCAGCAGATCGTCCGGCTGGCCAGCCAGCACTCCGGGAAAAATCAAAAAGGCAAGCAGAGTACCGAACAATCGCAATCGCGGAAACATGTCCAGCGCTGAACCCGCCTTTTCGAGCTCGTGTGCTTTCACAGCTTCTCTGGCACTTGCGGGCTGCATTTCGCTCCGAGTCCGATCTGCACGAGTTCTGGAACAGCTTTTTCTTGCAGTACAACCTCGCGGTAGAGCTTGGCCATGCGGAAATTCTCTTTATCCAGCTTGAGACGCTCGGATCGAGCCCGCAGCTTCTCCTCGCGAGCGTTCTTCGCGACGCCAAGTTGTTCGAGATCATGCTGCGACTCATTGGTGACGATCTCGTCCTTCAACACCAGGCGATGCTCCGTACTGTTGAGCTTCACTTTCTTCCCGCCGGCGAAGATTTCGTGTCGTCCGTGCTCCTCATACCATTTGGTCAAAGTGGCGGTCATATGCATCTTCTCAACGATGTGCCGCCAGCCCATCCCAGTGTTGTAAGCACAAAAGGAGATTTCCCCTTCTTGCGTAGCGTAAGGGATGATGCACTGCTCGGTCCTGCGAAAATCATAGTTGAACAGATCCTGGAACCACATGCCCGCAATGAACAGCAGGTTCCAGCGATCGCGGCGGCGGCGGAAAATGTCCGCCATCGTCCGTTTGCCAGAGACGTCGCCGTAGTCGCGCCCGGTAGCGCCCAGGCCCTTGTCGAGCTTCTTCAGCATGTCGACAAAGCGGAAATGCTTCGGCGCATGAAACGCATCGTAATTCCGAACTAATGCCAGCGCCATCCCCGCCATCGATGTCCAGCGGCTGCGGGCCCAGTCGTTGATCCTCGCAACATCCTTGGCAAATTGATCGGCGTTGAGAAACGCGGTCACTGGAACCGCCTCGCGCGTTTCCTTGTCGACCATAATCGCCATCCCCACCCCGCAATTGGGATGACAACTACACGCGACGTTGCCCCAGGCGGCATCGGGTCCGTGAACCATGTCCGCCCAGTCGGAAAAAGTACTCAGGAATGAAAGCGGGAACCAGTCGCGAACGGGTTCACCGATGCCCAATTGTGCTTTCACATCGTGAGCAAGATGCGAGAGTGTGTAGCGTTGCGCTTTGCGGCGTTCTTCGGTGACAGCCTCGTCGCGTCCGGTAAAAGATACCGGCTGAAAAGATACCAGGGATATTTTGTCTGGGTTGTCGAGAGCGAATTGCACTACGCGCCCAACCTGCTCATTATTGATACCGTTAACCACTGTCGTAACGAGCACGATTTCCACGCCGTTGGAATGCAGGTTCTCAATTGCGCGCAGTTTCAGGTCGAACAGGTTCCCCACGTTGCGATGCGAATTCGCCGCGTTGCCGATGCCGTCGAATTGCAGATAAGCGTAGCGCAACCCTGCTTCTGCGGCCTGCGCTGCGAACGCGGGGCTCTTGGCGAACTCGATGCCATTAGTGGCGGCCTGCACGCTGTCATAGCCGAGTTGACGAGCATAGCGAATGGCGTCCAGAAAATGCGGCGACAAAGTCGGCTCGCCGCCGGAGAACTGCATGGACATCTGACGCCGCGGCTTAATCGAAAATGCATTGTCGAGCAGCGTCTTAATTTCATCCCAGGTAAGCTCGTACACGAAGCCGACCTGATTGGCATCCATGAAGCATGGATCGCACATCATGTTGCAGCGGTTGGTGAGGTCGATGGTGAGAACCGAGCCTCGCCCATGCTTGATGGTGCTACTACCGTGGTTGTGCAGTTTTTCGTCGTTATGGGCACGGATGTCGCGGCCGGGAAACGTCTCCTCCAGATGCCGGAAGAATTGCGGATCGATCGATAGAACATCTTCGAAATGTCCGTGAACCGGGCAATCCTTCACCATCAGGATTTTGCCATCCCGCTCGATGATCTGCGCTTTGATCTCACCGGGCTTTTCAGTTAATAGGACGCGGTAATCCTGTTTGCCGTCGACAATTCGTTGGCGAATCTCGGGCACGCAGCGCGGGCATAACGAATCGGTTTGGCGCGGCCAGCCCAGAGGAGGCTTTGACTTTTCCCGGGACTTCAGCAGCGGCTGATCCGACCATCTGGGCGTGAAAGATGGGTTCTCGGGAAAGAGTTTGTTGCTCAAACAAAATATTCGCCACGCACCGTTCGCGGCAATTGCCATCGCCTTTTCGAAGTATTTGATGGGCTTATGCATTCGCCTTGATACTCCGTGTTGAACCGGTCGCTTTGTCGTCTATTTGCAGGAACAAACAATTTCGCCAACATACCAGGCCAGGCGGCCCAGCCGCCTACTCGAACGTCGCTTACTCGAACGTCGCTTACTCGAACGTGGAAGAGTATCAGATCGATTCTTGCGCGACAACCTCTTCTTGCTGTATATCGCGAGTGAAATTACACTTGCACGTTCCCCATCGGGAAGGTGATGACACACCGATCAGCCTGGAAGATTGAAAACTATACCTACCGCGAGTGTCCGCACCCGGAGCGCGAGTTCGGCTACGCGGTTTCGCTGCACAACCACTCGTGCCACTCCGTGGAAAAGCTGGCGGCCTTAAACCACGTCATCAAGAAAACTTTCATGCGCCCTTTGAGCGGCATTCTGCAAAAGTCGTTTGGTCTGGGCGGTGTTCCTGACTTGAATTACGCGGAGATAACTTTCAATCCGCCCTACACCCCGGAAGACGTCTATCAAATGGAGGCAGCGTCGGCGGCGCATTGGGGCTTTGATGGGGTTCACCTTGCCATTACCGATCACGACGAGTTTGCCGGCAGCCTCGCTTTGCTGCGGGGCCGTCCCGATCTCGATGGACGCATTGCAGTCAGCGAGGAGCTGTCGCTCTGGTTCCAGGGGCACTTATTTCACCTGGGAGTCTGTTACCTGCCTGAGAGTGGAGTGGAGGAAACACACACGCAAATTCAAGCGGCAGCGCGGGGCGGGCGCTACGACGAGTTATTTGAAACCCTCGCGGCCAGCGGTTGTCTGGTCGTCTTTAACCATCCGTTGCTGCCCTGGGGACCGGAAGCAAAGATAATTCCCGCCACGGAATTGCTCTCCCGCTACGGCTGGGCAATTCATGCTTTGGAGGTAAATGGAATGCGGCCGCGCGAGGAGAATGATCGCGTTCTCGAACTTGCCCGGCAGTGGCGTAAACCGGTGGTCGGCGGGGGAGACAGCCATCTGCTGGTCGCCAGTTCCATGATCTCCCTGTCGCACGCGGCAACTTTCAAAGACTTTGTTACCGAAGTGAAGGACGGCCATGCGGTGCCATTCGTGACGCCCGACTATTTTGCTCCGCTCCGATGGAAGCTCTTCTTGCGGGTGCTGTTTTTCATATCGCGCTACCGCCAAATTGCCAGCTATCGGGGAGAACCGGTGGTCGCCATGCTGGAGCGGCGCACAGTGTTGCTTGATCCGGTGGGCGCGGCGAGCCGGGCGTTTCTAGGTCTGGTTTCGGCTCTGGGATTAGCTCGGTGAGTTCCCTGAGGGCGGATGGGCCTCTTTACAAGCCCATCCCACTGTGCTGGTAATGCCCGCAAGATCAAGAGCCTGGGCCACCCGCCCGCCTTTTCCTAATTGCTGCTTGGCTTCTCGAAAACGGCCAGGACCTTATACGTTTCCGACTGTTTTTTCTTTCCATCCAAACTAACGATCCATTCCAATCTTGCTTTGTCTCCATGAAAATCAGCCTGGATATTGTCAACAAGCGGCTTCCGGCAACTTCTGTGGTTCCCCGCAGGACCGGAAAAGCGCTCGGCAAATTTGCCCTCACAATTCACAATAGCAACTCGCCCGTCGGGCAGATGAAGGGCGAAAGTTGCGCCACGCACGCTATAAGACACTCGGTGCGCCGGAGTACTGAAGCCATTGGATGTCGTTGAACCATTGCAATTGGCGTTAGTGTCGCTAACGTTGCAACTGGTATATGAGCTGGTCTGTGAACTGAAGCTTCCGGGAACAACGTACGTGTACTCCGTTTCGTTGTCTTGTCGGTCGACTATGTTTACGTCGAGTTTCTGCGCGAGCGCGTACGTGGAGCAGAGCAACACCAATGCTTCGATCACAAGTTTCAAGCCGCCCTCCTAGAATGATCTTTGGCCTGATCGAGGCCGCTTAGCTAGTCGCCACATTTATCCACCAAGAGCTCAAGAGCGCTGGCTCGCGAAAGATCATAATCCTCAGTCCAAACGGTTAGATTGTCATCTGCCGTATCATCGAGAATTTCGTGCATGCCGTAGGATTCGAACTTGCCGATGAGCACGTCATCTTTGTCTGGATCGTGGCCGCCATATCATTCCAGTACGGCGTAACCCCCGGTTGCGTTAACCATGAAATAGTCACAGCCGGAGATGCGTTTGACCAAAACGCCCTGCGATGCAGCATAGGCTGGGGTGGAACAGATCGCAGAGATTAGGCAAAGGGCGAACAGGACGGGGGCTAATTTGAGCATCGTTCCTCCCTGATTTTCGGGTGTCTAAACGACTAAGGTCGGCTCGTACAACTAATGGTATTTTGCCAACGCAGCACGCAGGAAAGGTACGGCAACGCGAACGATGACGAAATGGCCTGAAAGTGATACTCGCCGGCCTAGGTGGGCCATCGCAGGTGCCCCATTTCTCGCGTTCTTTGCGAGAAATGGGGCACCCGGCTGCTACTGCTACTTCTTCTTTTTCCCCGGCGCATTGCCCGTGACTTCCACATGCAGCTTCGTGCCTACTTCTTCCAGTGACGCCTTCAGATCGCCAGTCAGGCCCCGGCCGTCGCCATAGTAAGGTCTCACCGGAATCGTGGCGAGTTCGGCGTTGTTCTTCGGGTCGATGAAATGTATGGAAAGAATCAAGTGGTCTTTATCGTTGTCGATTTGGACGTCTGAGAACTTGATGTAGAGGTCGTTGCCAGCTGCGTTTTCGTCTGCCTTGTCCTTGGCGGCGCTGATGGTTCGACCAGGCAGGTACGTCACCTGCAAACTCCGGGCAAAATCGGCATTCAAAGAAGCAATTACGTCGGACCAGTCGGCCTTGGACTTATAGTCGTAAAGCGCCCAGGCATCAGGTTCCAAATCGACCCATCCAACAAAGACATGGTTCATATGGCTCATATCAATGCTTGACTCCTTGTTTAGGTAGCGCGGCACCTTGTGACGCGCCGCCAGAGAAGTCGGGAAGGAAATGCACAGTAATAGCAATGTCACGGCGAATGTCAGCTGTTTCATGAGAAATGTCTCCTTTGCTACTTCCTGGCGCGCCTGAGAGAACTACAATCCCGCTAAGCGCGTTGGACTACTTTGGGTACCCGATCAGATACG